>CAZJWI010000068.1:0-7636 GCA_964549485.1 uncultured Flavobacteriaceae bacterium | reverse complement strand
GGATAGAGCCTGCAACACTGTATTCTTCGGTGATAAATAATTCGCTCGTATCTGGCAAAACACCCAAAATGCGATTTTTAGGTAGAAATAGCGCTGCCCTTTGCTCCTGCCCTTGACGTTCATAAGTAAAACGTATTGTATCGCCTTTAGCGGCCGCAATTTGCTCTTGAACTTCAGACCAGTTTTTTACCTTCTGATCATTGATGCTAAGCAAACGCTCACCGCCCCTAAGACCAGCTTGATATACAAGGGTAGAATCATTAGTTGGTAAGATCGTAGTTCCTGCCTGAGTGGTAATAAAAGGACCTTCTTTACTTTCTAACACCTGTTTTTTTCCAGTTTCGTCTATGGTAAAGGTTACTGGTTTACCATCGCGCTCTACCGTGACCTGATCCCCCAATAATATATCCATAGGAAGGTATTTATCAAATCGATCTACGTCTTTTCCATCTACCGCAAGAATTTGATCTCCACTCTCAAAACCCAAGGCACGACCCGCGTCATTAACAGCAATACCATATTTGAGATTATTGGCAGGCACATAAGTGTCACCGTAATAAACCAACATCGCACTGTAGAGAAACCATGCTAGCAGTATATTAACCGTTACCCCTCCTATCATAACAATAAGGCGTTGCCAGGCCGGCTTTGATCGAAATTCCCAAGGCTCTGGTGGTTTAGCCATTTGCTCCTTGTCCATACTTTCGTCTATCATTCCGGCAATTTTGACATATCCTCCTAACGGTAGCCATCCCACACCATAGACGGTATCACCAAATTTTTTCTTGAAAAGAGCAAATTTGACATCAAAGAACAAAAAGAACTTCTCCACTTTAATCTTAAAAAGACGAGCTGGAATAAAATGTCCAAACTCATGTAAGATCACCAATATGGAAAGAGCTAGCACCAGTTGTGCTATTTGTATAAATAAATCCATGTAACTAATTCAAATTTTAAAACGCACAAAAGTAATCTTTTCCAATGGCATAGTGAAGCATATCACCTTCTGCCTGGACTACTTTTAGAAAAATTTAGGGCTTATCGCGGCATCGAGTCGCAATTGGGTCGTAATTTTGCAAAAAGAAGTATTTATATGCGCCAGTTTTTTGCAAAATACAAGTTACTCGCTATTGTCTTGGGGTTTTTATCTGTGATTATTATCGCAGTAATTTATCAACTACTTAAGCCTATCCCAAGGTTAACTGTTTATCAACCCACCATGATAGACACCAAACTGGTGGACAGCTCGGTTCAATTTGTCAAAAAATACCATAAAATAGCACCCTTTTCCTTAATCAATCAAAACGGAGATACTATTACTCAACAGACTTATGACAATAAAATATATGTAGCCGATTTCTTTTTTACAACCTGTCAGACCATCTGCCCCATCATGACAGATCATATGATAGCTATTCAAAACGAGCTTAAAGACGATACAGATGTCATGCTATTGTCTCACTCTGTCATTCCAGAATACGATACCCCAGAAGTTTTAAAAGCCTATGCCGAAGAAAAAGGAGTTGACGATAGTCGTTGGAATCTAGTCACTGGACCTAGAGAAGAGATATATGCGCTTGCGCGAAAAAGTTATCTGGCTGTTGAAGATGTTCCTGGAGAAGAGATGGCCATGGTACATACCGAAAACTTTATGCTTATCGATAAAGAAAAACGCATTCGTGGTTATTATGATGGGACCAATCAGGACGATATAGAGCGTTTACTCTCAGACATTGAAATTCTTAAATTAGAATACCAACCCAAGCCAGCTTGGTGGGAAAAATAAGCTTGATGTAGTGAAGAAAAAAACTCGCTTCATTTCCTTTTTGCATTCCACCTAAATCTCGTATTTTTGCCTTGTTTAAATTCAATCTAAATAAACATTGAAGAAAACTATAGCGCATTTGGCCAAAGGAGAGAAGGCAATTATCATAGACGTAGCCACAGATCAAGTACCCTTAAAATTGCTTGAAATGGGTTGTCTTCCTGGTAATGAAGTACAATTATTGCAATTGGCCCCCTTTGCCGATCCTATGTATATCAATGTAAATGGCAGTTTTTTGGCGATTAGAAAAGAGACCGCTTTGCATATTATTATTGAAACGCCTCAGTAAATGGCCAAACAGATCAATGTCGCACTCATAGGTAACCCTAATACAGGTAAAACGTCTGTATTTAATCACCTTACTGGCCTCAATCAACAGGTTGGAAATTACCCAGGGATCACCGTAGAAAAAAAGGAAGGGATATGCAAACTTCCAAGAGGTGTAAAAGCTCACGTACTCGATTTACCTGGCACTTACAGCCTTAATGCCTCTTCACTAGATGAAAATGTAGTGATTGAGCTCTTACTCAACAAAAACGACAAAGACTTCCCTGATGTAGCTGTAGTGGTCTCGGATGTAGAAAATCTAAAGAGAAACCTGCTACTCTTTACGCAAATAAAAGATCTGGGTATCCCGACCATTCTCGCCATTAATATGGCAGACCGCATGAAACGCAAAGCCATTACACTGGATATTCCAGAGATGGAAAAACGTCTCAATACAAAAATTGCCCTTATCAGTAGTCGCAAAAATCAGGGGATAGATCAATTAAAAGAACTCATCGCCGACTATAAAAATATGTCAACTACACCCTGTGTCAATGCTTCTATCATTGCTCCAGAGTATTTTGACCGTTTGCGTAAAGCCTTTCCCAATCAAGATATATACAAACTCTGGTTGGTAATCACTCAGGATGTAAATTTTGGAAAAGTTGCGCGTAACGAAATGCAAACCATAGCCTCGTTTAAAACTGAGTCCAAGAGCAATCTCAAACGCCTACAACAAAAAGAAACCATTGTTAGATACAAGTTTATCAATGAAGTACTACGCGACACTCAAACTATAGATTTGGCCAACGCCAAAGATTTGAGAACTCGACTGGATCGTATTTTAACGCATAAGGTTTGGGGATATGTCATCTTTTTTGCCATACTATTTCTCATTTTTCAGGTGATTTACGACTGGGCAAGCTATCCTCAGGACCTTATTGATCTTTGGTTTTCTCAAATGAGTGAATGGACCAAAAACACCCTGCCACCTGGAGCCTTTACCAATTTGCTTGCAGAAGGAATCATTGCAGGCTTGGGTGGTATTGTCATTTTCATCCCACAAATTGCCTTTCTATTCCTATTTATATCGGTGCTTGAAGAAAGCGGGTATATGAGTAGAGTGGTGTTTTTGATGGATAGAGTCATGCGTCGTTTTGGATTAAGTGGTAAAAGTGTTGTGCCGCTTATTTCTGGTACCGCCTGTGCGATTCCTGCTATTATGGCTACCAGAAATATTGAAAGTTGGAAAGAACGCTTAATTACCATCTTGGTGACGCCATTTACCACCTGCTCGGCACGGCTACCTGTTTACTTGATCATCATCGAAATAGTCATCCCAGACGAAAAGGTATATTTCTTTAATCTTCAAGGGCTCACCCTTATGCTGTTGTATCTCATAGGATTTGCAACTGCAATAGGCGCTGCTTGGGTGCTCAATAAAATTCTCAAGATTAGGTCTAAGACCTTTTTTATAGTAGAAATGCCTAATTACAAGGTTCCGCTATTGCGAAATGTTGCCATCAATGTCATCGAGAAAACACGTTCTTTTGTCGTAGACGCAGGAAAGATTATACTTGCGATCTCTATCGTTTTATGGGTATTGGCTTCCTATGGCCCGGGAGCACCATTTAAAAATGCCGAAGCGATCGTCACCGCTAAGATGGAAGCCAATGAGTTTCCTGCTGCCGATTTAGAAAAACAACTTGCCTCGCACAAACTCGAATACAGTTATATTGGATATATGGGCAAGTTTATTGAGCCCGCTGTAGAGCCACTGGGCTACGATTGGAAAATTGGTATTGCCTTAATCACATCATTTGCAGCCAGAGAGGTATTTGTAGGCACCCTAGCCACTATATACAGTGTAGGTGATGCCGAAGAAGAGACTATAAAAAACCGTATGGCGAGAGAGCGACACCCCATTTTAGGAACGCCTCAATTTAATTTTGCTAGTGGTATTTCGCTTATGCTATTCTATGCCTTTGCTATGCAATGTATGAGTACACTTGCTATTGTCAAACGCGAAACCAATTCTTGGAAATGGCCTATATTGCAACTAGTGGTCATGAGTGGCTTTGCTTATATTGTTTCATTAATCGCCTATCAATTGCTCAAGTAAACTATAGTTATGGATATTATTCAAAACATATTGGTGTTATTAGTTTTTATACTATCGGTGGGTTATCTGATCACTAAGTTTATCTATAAACCCGCCTTCCTTCAAAAGAAAGACAACAACTCTTGTGGGTCTTCTAACTGTGGGTGTCATTAATTGAAATATCACAGCTTTTGGATAGTTTTTTCGGGGCTTTCTAGAATCTTACTATCACGCCAGAATCTTTTATCAACTGTTATCTAAACTTATCATAATAGTACCAATAACATACAGTACTGCCATTGACTACCCACAGACTAATTGCTTCTATTGACTGTATGTCACTTGTATTATAAAGACATGTATTCGAAATAGGGCTTACTCCTCTTTGCTCTTGGGCACATCAATGGCTCGTAGGGTAACATAGTAAGCGCGATCGGCAATGGGTGGCATCGTCGATTCTGGATAAGGATTTAGACCTTCGACGACTATCTGTCCAGTAGGTGTTTGGTCTATTAGTTGCGTTTGTTCTAGACTGGGATTAAACAAGACTGTCACGTCATTCTTCTGACCATCTTTGGAGGTAATCGCTAGGACAACTTTGGCCTGACCCGCCCACACACAAGTAACATCCTTCGGGCAACGGCTGTCTTCCAATACGGTGACAAATTCAATCCTGCGATCGGCTAGGGTTACAGTTTCGCCCAGAGCCAATTTCACAGCTATTTTTGGCGGAGTCATCTTGACCTGGGTGCTGTCTTGACTATACGCTTTCGCGAAAGCGGATACACACAGTATGAACGTAAATATCTTTGTTATCATAAGACTCATTTTTAAAACTATTGCAATAAGCAAGCCAATACTACAACACTTGACAACTATCCTCTAAAAAGAAAGAAGTCATCCTTCATATGTTCTATCTTCTCGTCTTTGTTTGTCACGATGTATTCTAAAGCGAGATCGGTAAATTCTTTACCTTTTGGGGTTAAGGTTACCACTTGATCGGTGATTGCAATCATATTGTTTTTTTCGGCCAATTCTAAAACCGTCTTAGCCCTTACTTTTTGCCAATTGATATGTTCGTTTAAGTGGTTAATGTGGCGTTCGCTCACTTCGCTATGGTTGTTTAAATGTAGTAAAAAGGTGATGAGAGAAACTTCAATACGCTGTTGACGTTGTCTGTACAAGACAGCAATCAACCCCTTTGTAGGTGCAAATAAATACACCCCCAGAAATACCAAGCCCAACATAGTGGTCATTGACCCTGAGATGGATGCATCTAGAAAATGTGCTAGCCAATACCCAGAAATTGCAGCAAAAACCCCAATACCAATAGATAACCATAGCATTTTTTTGAGATTAGTGGTAAGCAAGTAGGCCGCAGCAGCTGGAGCAATCATAAATGCAACCACCAATACTGCTCCTACTGCGTCAAAAGCACCCACTACTGTGATAGAAGATACCGACATCAAGCCGTAATGCAGCACTACTGGTGAAAACCCGAGTGCCGATGAAAGTCCGATATCAAACGTACTTACTTTAAGCTCTTTAAAAAAGGCGATCAATAAGCCCAGACTTATTACCAGAATACCTCCCATGACCCATAGTGACTTTGGACCCACATCAACCCCTGCAATCAGTAAGCGGTCAAAAGGCGCAAAAGCAAGCTCTCCCAATAGTACGGCATCGATGTCTAGATGTACATCATTGGCATTTTTTGCAATCATAATAACACCAATACTAAAAAGGACGGGAAAGACCAGACCTATAGCAGTATCCTCTTTGACCAATCCGGTTTTTTGAATCATCTCTACCAGAAAAACGGTGAGTACGCCTGTTACTGCTGCTAGTATGATAAGTAAGGGTGCATTGAGATCCTGAGTGATAAAAAAACCGATAACAATACCTGGCAGGATGGAATGACTAATGGCATCAGAGATTAGAGCCATTTTGCGTAAGACCAAAAAGACCCCAGGTATGGCACAAGCAATAGCCACTATTGTTGCAATTAATTGTATTTCTAGTTGAGGACTCATCGCTTATGACTGTTGGTATAAATTGGCCGCGGCCTTATAGCCTTCTGGCGTCATTGACCATTTTTGGCCTTGGACGGCAACCCAGTTCTTTTCTTCCATCTCTTTGAGCGTGGCACGGGTGTACCCTTGAAAATTGTTCAATATTTTTATGGCATGAGGATGCGAGATATTTTCATGCGTTTTGGCAATGTCAAACATAAACTGCAAGGTCTTCTGCAATTTTAAATCACGACGATTTTGCCAAAACCTGATTTGCTTAAACAAAATACCTCTACCCGGTGAAAAAATAAATGAGAATAGCACAAATACAGCTGCTACTAATACAATAACCGGACCTGTAGACAAGTTGTTTTGACTGGCGCTTATAGCCGTACCAAATACACCAGCAAAGGCACCAAAAAGCGCTGCCAGTCCTATCATTGTGCTTAGTTTATTGGTCCATTGTCGGGCTGCGGCAGCCGGCGCTAGCAACATAGCACTCATTAGAACCACTCCTACGGTTTGTAAGCCCAACACAATAGCAAGCACGATAAAGAATGTGATAAGCACATCTATCACCTTAGTATTAAAACCCAATGTTTTTGTGTAGTCTGCATCAAATAATAATATTTTAAACTCCTTCCAGAACAATAGCAAAATAATCACGCAGATCCCAGTCACTACTGCCATCAAAACCACATCACTTTCAACCAGGGTGGCCGCTTGACCAAAGAGATATTTGTCTAGCCCTGCCTGATTGGCATTGGGTTGCTTTTGAATAAAAGTGAGTAATAACATACCAAAACCAAAAAATAGGGAGAGAATAAGGCCAAGTGCGGTATCGCTTTTAAGATGTGTTTTGGTAATGATCCCGCGTATCCAAAAAGTCCCTATAAGACCACTTACGAGTGCGCCCAGTAATAATACATTGGTGTCTTTTGCCCCAGTAATTAAAAAGGCAATCGCAATTCCTGGTAGGGCGGCATGTGAAATGGCATCACCCAGCAAACTCTGTTTTCGCAATACTGCAAAACTTCCCAACACCCCACATATAGCTCCCAGTATAGCCGTACCTAAGGTAATCGTTCTTAGGGTGTAATCTGACCATAGCAAGGAGAAGTATTCCTGAAGATCCATAGGTGATTATTGGTTTACAGCTACTTTATAATTAATCCCGTAGGTTTTGGTTAGGTTATCATCATTAAAAATATCTTTGACTGGACCTGTCGCGATTTTTTTGACATTGAGAAAGGTTACCCAATCAAAATACTCAGGCACCGTTTGAAGATCGTGATGCACTACGACCACAGTTTTACCAGCTCTGCGCAATTCTTTTAAGATATTAATAATCGCAATTGCTGTGGGAGCGTCAACCCCTTGAAATGGCTCATCCATAAAGTAGATAGACGCATTTTGCGCCAGTGCTCTGGC
>CAZJWI010000067.1:0-8046 GCA_964549485.1 uncultured Flavobacteriaceae bacterium | reverse complement strand
GCTTGGCATCTCTACAGAGTAGCTGCATTAGATGGTTTTGATATTCTAGAATCCTGCCTAAAACCTTTGGGCAATCTCTACACTCAAACCAATGCATATACTGAGGCTATAGAGATTCATCAACGCTATCTAAGCCTTGCCCTGCAAACTGAAGACAAAGCAGCCATTGCTGGAGGAATAGCCAACTTGGCTAAGGCATATCAACATTTTAATAATCCCGAAAAAGCGATTGAGATACTACGGGCAGGAGTAGAGCAATATCCAAAAAACACCTTTTTACTCACCAATCTAGCTAGCAGCCTAGTCGCGGCCCAGCAGGTTGAAGAAGGCTTGACCGTGGCTTCTGCCTCAATTGCTTTAGACCCCAATCAGCCCAGTATATATAGCCTACAAGCTCAGATCCTCACACAAATAGGCGCCTACGATCAGGCCTATGACACCTTGGCCTATGCGCTATCTCTAGAGACCGATCAAGCTGTAGCAAACCCTAGAGCACAAGCCAAATTACATTTGTCTATGGCCAGCCTACGACATGGTCAGGAGCAAACCAAAGCAGCCATTACTCACATTGAAGCGGTCTATCAAAATCTTATTCCAACGTTAGATCTGGATCAAGATGCACACAACAAGATCCCATCTCCTTCTCAGCTATATGCAGAAAATACATTAATGGACGCTCTTGACCTCCATGCACAGATTTTTGAATCGAGTGACAGAGCCGAAGAAGCATTACTCTTATACGAGTATGCCACTATAGTGAGTAAACAATTGAGCAACAATTTGACTAGTCAACAATCAAAAATGGCCTTACAGACCACTCAAAAAAAAAGAGCCGAAGCCTTTCTTGATCTCGCTTACACGCTTTACCAAACAAAGCAAAGTCCTGACCTTTTGAACCGTGCTTTTGCCATGTCACAGTCAACCCAAGCGCTGTTGGCCACCCAAGGATTTATCGACAAACAAAAGCGACAAGAGCTTCAAGACAACCCTCTTGTCGTCTCATTAAATAGCTTAGAAAAAAAACAAACTCAATGGTACACTCAATTAGAGCAACAACAATCAGCATTTCAAACCAAAACGCCACTCTACCTCGCTATACTTGATAGTGTAGAGAGTAATCGATACGCCATTGCATCAATAAAGCGAGACTTAGCCCAAAAATATCCCGATCAAAAGAGTGACACTCAATGGCAACTCGAAAATCTCCAAAAAAAAGCAGCCAGACACAGGCATAGAATACTGAGTTATTTTATCGGTAAAAACACGAGTTTTCAATTTGTGGTTGATGCAGAAAACACTCAATTTATAAAACTTACATCTAGTGCTCAGGCCAATACCAAATTTTTAAAAGAAATCACTCAATTTCTAGATTTCTTTTCCGATGCCAATACCATTAACAAAGATCCACAAAGCTATGCCGCTGCTGCCTTTGCCCTATTTGAAAATTTGCACATTCCTTTGGACATATCGCTGGTAATTATTCCCGATTCGTTTTTACAATTTGTGCCCTTTGACGCTTTGCTTACTTCGGCTCATAAAGGATTTCAATTTGAACTAATGCCCTGGTTGAGTCTTAGCACCGATATCTCCTTTGCCCTGTCGGCACAACTTTATCTTAGCGGCGACACTCCCTTGACTTCTAAGGCATCTGCCCTTGGAGTTTTCCCTGTGTTTGAAGGTAGTAACAGAGCCCTTCCCTATTCGCTGGATGAAGCCGTGGCTCTAGAAAAACAATTTCCCAGCGAGCTTTTATTGAAAGATGAGGCTTCGGTTGTGGCCGCTTTCGCGAAAGCGGATACTCACCAAATCCTACATCTCTCTACCCATGCTAGTGGAGGTAGCTTTACAGAACCTGCCGCTATCTCCTTTTATGACAGTATTCTTCCGGTCACCCAACTATACGGAAATGTATGGCAACCAGACCTGGTGGTGTTAAGCGCTTGTGAAACTGGCATAGGTGCCATTGTTAGAGGTGAAGGAGCCCAAAGCCTGGCCAGAGCATTCCAGTATTCGGGTAGTAAAAATATCGTTTTCTCCTTATGGCAGGTGAACGACCAGGCCACTACCCAACTCATGAGTCGTTATTATAAAACATTAAAAAATACCAATTCGCGCAACAGTAGTTTGTCTGATGCAAAGCGAATGTATCTCCAGGATCCATCGGTTTCTAATGCCAAGAAATCGCCCTATTATTGGGCTGCCTTTGTATACTATGGTACGGTAGATCCAGTGACATCTCAGAACTTCTGGTGGTGGGCTCTGACACTTGGATTAATAATAGTATTTTTAGGGTTTTTGATAGAAAGAAAATATGGCATCACTTCGCGAATTTTTGCTCGACAAAGGCTACACTAGAATACGTTTATTCCCAACCCAGACCAATCATCTGGAACTCAAAGCCAAACTCAACGGGGTTGAGGGCTCCTTTATTTTGGACACTGGCGCTTCTAGTTCCTGTGTGGGCTTTGATGCAGCTGCGCATTTTGGGCTACTCTCTGAAGAAAGTGAGGTATTGGCCGCTGGGGCTGGGGCCATTGATATGCCTACCAAATTGTCACAAAACAACCATTTACAAATTGGCAAATGGAAACTCGATAAGCTCAATGTTGTTTTATTTGATCTTAGCAGTGTCAATACAGCCTTAGAAAACCACAATGCCAAGGCAGTACATGGCATACTAGGTGCCGACCTATTGAATAGTGGCAAAGGCATAATTGATTATCAATACAATTGCCTCTATCTCAAATAAAAGTGATCCAATCAGATTATGCCAATAGGCATTGCTTAAAAATAAGTACCTTTATTTCACCCCTAAGATAACCATAGCTTAATCTTAATTAAGACGTGGAATTGTATTATTGTATTCAATTAACTCAAATATTCAATCTATGAAAAAAATTACTTTAGTATGTATGTTTTTAATGACGGCGGTGCTCTCGGCACAAACGGTCTTCGTTAACGAAATACATTATGACAACAGTGGCACAGACAGCGGTGAAGCCATTGAAATTGCTGGAACCGCTGGAACCGATGTGAGCGGTTGGAGCATTGTACGTTACAACGGAAACAACGGTAATATGTACGGGATGGACAACTTCTCTGGCACCCTCCCAGATCAAGATAATGGTTTTGGGACTACAAGTATTTCCTATCCTACCAATGGCTTACAAAATGGTGCTCCAGACGGTTTTGCTTTGATAAATAGCACAGGCGTTGTCGTACAATTTTTGAGCTATGAGGGAACATTTACTGCAAACGACGGGCCAGCAGCGGGGATGACCTCTACAGATATTGGTATTTCTGAAACCAGTGGTACAGCAGCCGGCACCTCTCTTCAATTGACAGGCGGACCTGGTAGTGCTGCTGGAGATTTTACTTGGGTTGGCGGTGTCGCTCAATCATTTGGAGCTGTTAATGCAGGTCAAAGTTTTGCAGCAGTAATGACACCTTGTGCGATAAGCTGTCCTCCATCTATGACTGTAACAGCCATGCCAGGAATGACATCGGCAGTGGTAACCTATGCCAATCCTACCCTTTCTGGAGATTGCACCATGGCTGGGTTTACGCAAACGGCAGGACTCGCATCGGGATCAAATTTCCCCTTAGGGGCTACCACCAATACCTTTGAAGCCGTCGATGAAAATACAGGCGCTACGGTAAGTTGTAGTTTTATAGTCACTGTCAATGATGGCACAGGGCCTGAGGTAGTATGTCAAGACATTACGGTAACACTTGATGAAAATGGCCAGGCATCTATTGGCGCCAATGATATATTAACCAATACGATTTTTGGAGGATATGAAATAGATCAAACTGGTACCTTTGCACCTATCGACATTTCTAGTGGCGCTACGAATGTAAGTCTTGGAGACGATCAGGTTTCAGGATCACTACCCATCGGATTTGATTTTAATTTCTACGGTAATGATTATTCGAACTTCTTTATCTCGTCAAACGGCTTTATCACTTTTAATTCAAGTACTGCAAGTGGGTGTTGTTCTGGTCAATCTATTCCCAATACCAGCAATCCTAATAACTTGATTGCTTTTGCCTGGGAAGATCTCGATCCAGGAAATGGAGGACAACCAGCATTGAATGTGGTGCGTTACAATACCGTTGGTGCAGCTCCTAATAGGATTCTTGTGATGGAATTCTTTAATGTAGATCACTTCCCATCTGGAGATGGAGTGACCTCACAAGTACATCTTTTTGAAGGATCTAATAAAATTGAAATACATACCACCTCTCAGCCAGCAGGTGGTCTTCATACCCAAGGATTAGAAAACATCGATGGTACAGAGGCTATCGCAACTCCAGGCCGTAATCGTCAAGCCTGGACAGCATCCAATGACTATGTTTCTTTCACTCCTCAAATTGCCGTACCAGACAATGACGGGCCTACCACAAACATTGTTTTGGACATCACAGACTTTACGTGTACAGAAGCTGGAGACAATACAGTTACAGTAACAGCCACAGATATCAATGGCAATTCATCAAGTTGTACAGCTACCGTATCTGTCATTCCTGAAGTGACCTTTGCTAATTGCTCTGTAGACCTTTTTACTGGAACTGGAAGTGGTGTATGCTCTGCAGTAGTTAGCTTCGCGACACCAACAGCTACAAGTGTTTGTGGCACTCCAGTCATTACGCAAACCGCAGGACCTGCGAGTGGATCGGCGTTCCCTGTAGGAACTACCTTGGTTGAGTTTACTGCAGATATTAATGGAGTAGCAACTTTTTGTTCATTTAATGTGACGGTTACAGATACTGACCTCCCGCAATTGGATTGTCCTGGCGATCTTATCGTAAGTTCGGACGATAGTGGTAATTACACCATAGAAGATTATACAGCGGCTACAGATAATTGTACCTCAGCATCCAACATAGTAGTGACGCAAGAACCAGCTCCAGGAACAGTAGTGACCGAAGGCTCTACAACAACAGTAATGGTAACGGCTACAGACGAAGCTGGAAACGTTGCTAACTGTACATTTGATATTTTAGTAGATAACACCTTGAGTATTTCAGATCAGGAATTAAGTAATAGTATTACTATTTATCCTAATCCAACAACAGACAATATCACCGTTACCAACCAGAGTAATGCAGTGATTAACCGCATGTCTATTATAGACGTAAGCGGTCGTGTGGTCTACTCAAAAACCGCAGATATCGGCACCACTACAATATTAGATTTTAGTGATCTAGCCGCAGGAATTTACTTTGTACAAATGAGTACAGAGAAATCTCAAACGGTCAAACGTGTTGTTAAACAATAATGAATAGTATAGACTCAGGCAGTTAGGTCACTGCCTGAGTTTATTTGCCTTATCGAGCAATGCTAAAGCATATTGTCTATAAAAAAAGCCCGTCTACGAAGACGGGCTTTTTTACTTTGTATAAGCATCAAACTTACATTTCAAGAGCTTTTTTAATATCTCCATCCATCAGTAAGTTGATCGGATCTTCAAGTGCCTCTTTCACCGCTACTAGAAATCCAACAGATTCTTTGCCATCAATGATTCTGTGATCATAGGAAAGGGCCACATACATAATTGGCGCAATAACTATCTGCCCATCTTGTACTATAGGGCGTTCTACGATATTGTGCATTCCTAAAATTCCTGATTGAGGAGGATTGATAATTGGGGTAGACAACATCGATCCAAATACACCACCATTTGAAATGGTAAAGGTACCTCCTGTCATTTCATCGACTGTAATTTGTCCATCACGAGCTCTAAGAGCCAAACGCTTTACCTCGCTTTCGACGCCTCTAAAGGATAAGTTCTCGGCATTGCGCATTACTGGCACCATTAATCCTTTGGGTCCAGATACAGCTATAGAAATATCTTTATAATCAAAGGTCAACATTTCTTTGCCGTCTATCATACTATTGACAGATGGATAAAGTTCCAAAGCGCGCACTACTGCTAAGGTAAAGAAGGACATAAAGCCAAGGCTCACGCCATGTTTTGCTTTGAAAGCTTCCTTATACTCTTTTCTTATATCAAAAATAGGTTGCATGTTTACCTCGTTAAAGGTCGTAAGCATCGCAGTTGTATTTTTGGCTTCTACCAATCGCTCGGCCACTTTACGACGTAACATCGATAGCTTTTTGCGACTTTCGCTTCGATTGCCAAGACCGGGTGTTCCCATAGAAGGTTTAGCCTGTACTGCATCCTCCTTGGTGATTCGTCCATCTCGCCCACTTCCCTTCACATCACTGCTACTGATACCCTTCTCATCAAGAATCTTCTTGGCTGCTGGACTTGGTGTACCAGAAGCGTAAGTTTTTTGGGTTTCTGCAGGTGCTTTAGCCTGAGTATCTGAAGCCTCTTTTTGTTGCTTGGCTATATCTTCTTCGGCATTAGAGTTACTACCTTCATCTCCCCCTTCATAGGTCGAGGTAGCAGGAGCTTCGGCAGCTGTGTCTATCAAACACACTACTGCACCTACTTCTACGGCATCGCCTTCTTCCGCTTTAAGCGTAATCGTACCACTTGCCTCTGCAGGAAGCTCTAAGGTAGCCTTGTCACTATCCACCTCAGCAATAGCTTGATCTTCTTCTACATAATCTCCATCGGCCACAAGCCATTGAGCTATTTCTACTTCGGTAATTGATTCTCCCGGAGATGGGACTTTCATTTCTAAAACCATGATTGTATAAATTATCTGTTGTTTAGGTGGTCAAATAAAAACACTCAGCCTTATCTAACACCTCGGATTGTTTTTTATTCTTGTGGTATCTCAAATACACTGTCGATAACCTCTTTATGTCGCGCTTTGGAACGGGTACTACTACCTGCAGCAGGAGAAGAATATACTCTTCTCGACGCCACTCTAAAGGATACCAAATTAAAATTCATGAGCATATATCCATAGGCTCCCATATTTCTAGGCTCTTCCTGAGCCCAGACATAATCGGAAACATTGGGATATGAATCGATGATCGATTGTAACTGTTGTTCTGGCAAGGGGAAAAGTTGCTCTATTCGGACCAAAGCCACATCTTCGCGCCCAGTCTCCTCTCTGCGTTCTAATAAATCATAATAGAATTTACCCGTACAAAAGACCAAAGAGGTTACCTTTTCCTTAGCTACCTGGGCATCATCTATTACTTCCTGAAAATGTCCTTCTGCCAATTCTTCCTTAGAGGATACCACTTTGGGATGACGCAGCAAACTCTTAGGGGTAAAGACCACCAATGGCTTTCTAAATTTCCATTTCATCTGGCGTCTTAGCAAATGAAAGAAATTAGCTGGCGTAGTCACATCGGCCATGATCATATTATCTCTTGCACACAACTGCAGGTATCGCTCCATACGTGCGCTGGAGTGTTCTGATCCCTGTCCTTCATACCCGTGAGGCAGTAACATCACCAGTCCGTTTTGTGTTTTCCATTTCGATTCGGCGGCAGAGATATATTGATCCAACATGATTTGTGCCCCGTTCGAAAAATCTCCAAATTGGGCTTCCCATATAGTCAATGTCATCGGCGAAGCCATGGCATAGCCATAATCAAAGCCAACTACCCCATATTCGGATAATAGGGAATTATAGATGTACATCTGCCCATCGAGATCTAGTCGATTATGCAGATTGATTTCTTCAACCTGTTCGGTTTTTATAATAGCGTGTCGATGCGAAAACGTACCTCGCTCTACATCTTGTCCAGAAATCCGAACATTATGACCTTCCTCCATCAGGGTGGCATAAGCTAGTAGCTCGCCCATACCCCAATCCAGTTTATTGGTCTCGTGATATTGTTTGCGTCTGTCAGCGATGATACGCTCAATTTTTCTGATAAATTTTTTGTCTTCGGGTAACTGGGTGATACCGTCTGCTAACCTATTGAGCTTTTCCAAAGAATAGGAAGTATCAATAGCGGCTAAGATGTCTTCCCGACTTCCAAGTTTAAAGTCAGCCCAATCATCGGCGAGTATTTCGGTGATGACGGTCTTGTCTTTTTTACGACTCGCTTCCAGATCATCTTCAAGATCCGCTTTGTATTCCTGTTCCAGTTTTTTTACATGATCTGAA
>CAZJWI010000066.1:0-4601 GCA_964549485.1 uncultured Flavobacteriaceae bacterium | reverse complement strand
AGTTTGAAGCCGTTCTATAGAGAGAAAATCGTCTATGATCGAATTTAAGTATTTGACTTTGCTTCGTATAGTGTGTAGGTGTTTATCTCTTTTTTCTTGCTGAGTTTCTTTGGTGTACTTACCGGCAAGAGTGGCCGAGGTTAAAATTCCAGACAGTGGGGTCTTGAACTCATGAGATACCAACGATAAAAATTTTGTCTTAAGCTCATTGAGCTCCTTTTCAGCAGCTAGTGCCTCTGAGAGCTGTTGGGTGCGCTCAATTACTTTTGATTCGAGATCACTATTGAGATCTAAAATTTGTTGTTCTTGGGCTTTGCGCATCGAAATGTCTGTCACCAGCGCCATGACATAAGCGTGTCCGTGTAAGTTAAAAGGATTTAGCCCTGCCTCTACTGGAATTTTTTTTCCATCCTTGGTCAATCCAAACAAGTCACGCCCATGACCCATTTGACGTTTGTCTTGATTTTTCATAAAGCTCCTAAAATGACCTGTATGTGCCTTGTGATACTCCATTGGAATAAGCGCGTCAAGCTTCTTCCCTTCCAGCTCATCATCTTCATATCCAAAAATAGTTCTGGCCGAGCTGTTGGTAGCTACTATGAGTTGATCGCTGTTTACCACTACAATTCCTTCGGAGGCACCTTCAAACAAAATTAGGAAGGTATCTTCTATACTTTCTTTAAAAAAATTCATCGCATAAAAATACAATTATTATACGATCAAAGACCATTGATAATTGTCATAGTCCTTATTTTTTAAAGACCTTACTTTTACGATATTTCATCTTTAAAAAAACGGTTATGAATACACCAACACCACAATTAAATCCTGCATTTTATCACCACCTTGGCAAACTATTTTACGCGGTAGCTGCAATTGATAAAGAGGTTAGAGATGAGGAGTTTTCCAAATTACAGCAATGCGTTCGAGATTTTTGGCTCGATTTGGACGACACGGTCGATGTCTTTGGAGAAGATGCCGCTTACCTTATAGAAATCGTCTTTGAGGGCGTCGAAGCTTTTGAAACAGACCCTCAAGAGATGTATCAGGATTTTATGCAGTATTTAACAACGCACCAGGACCTGTTTCCTACAAAAGTGAGGCATCGTATTTTGGAAACTGCCGCTGCCATTGCACAATCTTTTGCTGGTCTTAATAAATCTGAACTCATTCTTTTGACACAACTTAAAATGGATATGGAGCGCACCTTTCTCTAATAGTACTTAGATCAATATGACAATTGTCATAGTTATGCAGAACAAAGGCGGCTACTTTTACACCAATAAAAAAAGAGAACCATGACTTTATACAACAAACTCAGTGCAGATTTTAGAGAAAATTTTATTGGAAACACCGCTCTGGCAATAATAGCCTCTACCTGTGTGGGGTCTATAGCTGTAATGCTCACCTTAATGAATGGACACGGTTTGCTACAAATGGCCTTAGTCTTACTTACGGTAACAGTATGTAGCACCCATAATGCGGCCATCTTAACGGTGCAAAAACCAAAACTTGTTTTTGATTTGCTGATACTCAGTTTGGTGGTAAATACTAGTATTATCCTTGGTTGTTTGTTGTTTTAATCTATTAGATTTAATTATTGTTATTGATATAAAGCAGGTCTAAAAGACCTGCTTTTTTGGTGATAATTGTCATAGTCAAAGGGCTGTACTTGCTGTACATTAGCAGGGTAAATATCACTCCTATGAAAACCGTACTCCCTTTATTATTGCTATTACTAGTGGCAAGTAGTTGCAAAGAAGAGCCCAACAAGCCCGCTATAGATACCAGACTACAGACCTTTGCTAGAGACAGTAGTTTGCTCGACAATGACTCTGCAGATTCACTCTACTTAACCAATGCCGATATAAGAGAATTGCAAGCCCAGGAGCAACAAAGAAAAAAAGAAGGCTTACTAGCCATTCCCGACGATAAGATGGCATTAGAAAATACCATCATTACAAAGAAGATCACCCTGAGCGAAGATGATTACGTCTTAGATTATACCTACCCTTATCTAGACGAGTCAAAACACCCTAGTTTTAAAACCTTTAATGATTATCTAAAAGAATCCTATCTCAATACTGAACAAACCATCAATGAGATATTAGAAGACAAAGAGCTCTTGTGCGATACCCTAAACATTCAACGATTTCGCGATAAGCGAATTATCGATTTTAAGGTCTTCTCTACCGCTAATAATCTATTGAGCGTGTTGTTATACAAAGAGAATTACTATTCTGGAATGATACATTCGGCTTATATGTTTGATTGTCTGAATTTTGATATTCAGAAAAATGAATTTATCTACTTCGATGACTTTTTTGTAGCCGGAGCTCAGCAAGAAGTTTTGACTATGATCAATAGTACGATTAACCAAGAAATCACATCGGGTAAGATGTATTATGATTGTTGGGAATTGAGTAAAGAAGATTTTATGGCCTACAAAGATAATTTTGTCGTAGATGGCGATCATATTTCCTTTTTCTTTGACGATTGTGTAATCTGCCCTTCGTACACAGGTACCTATGCCGTAGAAATCCCTGTTACCAAAATGTTGCACCTAATCAAAGAATATCAAAAGCCCATTTTGTTGTAACTTATTGACACAAATCCTAATTTATGAAAAGTAGTTTTCAACAACTCATTGCTTCAGATACTGTAGTCCTCGTCGATTTTTTTGCAAGCTGGTGCGGTCCCTGCAAGGTTTTGGGACAAATATTAACTGCGGTTAAAGCTGATCTTGGTGACACCGTTAAAATTGTAAAAATTGATGTTGACAAAAATGAATCCTTAGCCCAGCAATATCAAGTGCGGGGTGTACCCACCCTTGTCTTATTTAAAAACGGAAAGCAAGTTTGGAGACAGTCTGGTGTAGTCCAGGCAGAAGATCTCAAACGTATTTTAACACAATACTGATATGTTGCTGCATACTTATATTGACCACACTTGTCTATCACCTACAGCACCTACCAGCGCTATAAAACAACTTTGTGAAGAGGCCCAGGCCTACCATTTGCATGCCGTTTGTGTACATGGATGTTATGTAGCGCTTGCGCGAAATTTTTTACATGATACTTCTGTAGCCATAGCGGGGGTCGTTGGGTTCCCGCTAGGCGCTATGACCCAAGAGATGAAAATAGCCGAAGCCAAAGACTGTATTGTTCACGGGTGCAGTGAAATTGATATGGTCATCAATTTGGGCTTTGTGAAATCTGGACTTATTGATCTAGCTGTTAAAGAAGTTGCCGAAATAAAGGCCGCTATCAAATCCAATACCCTCAAGGTGATTCTTGAAACAGGCCACCTGCAACCCAAAGAGCTAGAAATACTTTGTCAAAAACTCCCAGAAACCGGAGCCGATTTTCTAAAAACCTCGACAGGTTTTGGGCCAAGAGGGGCCGCTTTACAGGATATCGAGACCATGAAAGCTATTGTAGGAAGTAGTATGCAAATCAAAGCCTCTGGTGGTATAAAAGATTATGCTACTGCCTTAGAATTTATAAAAGCTGGTGCAAGCCGTATAGGCACATCATCAGGAATTGCTGTAGTGACCCATAAACCACAATCATGAGTACTCATATTAATGCTTCTCGAGATGCCATTGCAGAAACGGTATTATTACCTGGTGATCCCATGCGCGCCAAATGGATAGCTGAAACTTTTTTAGACCAGGTGGTCTGTTACAATAAAGTGCGAGGCATGTATGGCTATACCGGAATATACAAAGGCAAACGGGTATCGGTACAGGGTACTGGAATGGGTATCCCTTCTGCCCTTATCTACTGTCATGAACTCATCAATGATTTTGGGGTAAAGCAACTTATAAGAGTAGGCTCTGCCGGATCTTATCAAAAAGAGGTGCAACTTAGAGATATCGTTATTGCCATGGCTGCATCATCCACTTCAGGGATTAACAATTCTCGTTTTATCAACGCCGATTATTCTCCTACAGCCCACTTCGAACTTTTTATGAAGGCAGCTACCTATGCACGAGAAAACAATATCCCTATCAAAGCGGGAAATGTACTATCTACAGATGAGTTTTATGAAGACGATTTTGACTCTTATAAAAAATGGGCAGCCTTTGGGGTTTTGTGTGTAGAGATGGAGGCGGCAGGTCTGTACACGATTGCCGCAAAGTATCAGGTAAAAGCTTTGGCCATATTAACCATTTCAGATTCTCTGGTTACTGGAGAGCGCACCACCGCCAAAGAACGTGAAACCTCATTTAATCAGATGATAGAGATTGCCTTAAACACCTTGTAATACTCTATAAAACCAAAGAAGGTTATCTCAATTGATAACCTTCTTTGTCGTCCCCCAACGAATAATTCAATACAATTGAACTAAATTTTAAACGTGATCACAGGCAACTTTGCATGATTTGCCAAGTCTTCACCTATGCTGCCATTAAAGAAATGCGCCAGTCCTTTACGACCATGTGTAGGTATAGCCAAAGCATCGGCGGCTATATAATCGGCATAGTCAAAAATGGCCTGCTCTACGGTATAACCACTTAGGTATACAATCTCATCGGCGGTAAGCGGTGCTTCAAAATCTGCTATATCTAAAAACTCATTGGCCATTTTGTTGATATG
>CAZJWI010000065.1:0-1774 GCA_964549485.1 uncultured Flavobacteriaceae bacterium | reverse complement strand
CAGAAAGTGTTGTACTTTGTTGACCAAGAGTAATATAGCCCAAGCCAACATCTTTAATGGTCTTTAGCTTTTTATATATCTTAGGGATATGTTCAAAAAAGTCAACTGCCTCATCGATGGTCATGTTTAGCACATCGCTAATGGACTTACCTTTGTAGCGAATTTCTAAAGTTTCACGATTAAATCGTTTGCCTTGGCACGTTTCACATTCTACATAAACATCGGGTAAAAAATTCATCTCTATCACTCGCAAGCCACCACCTTTGCAGGTTTCGCAACGACCACCTTTGACGTTAAAACTAAATCGTCCCGGTTTATACCCCCGAATCAAGGCTTCAGGAGTCTTGGCAAATAGCGATCGTATTTCGCTAAAAGCGCCAGTATAAGTAGCGGGATTAGATCGCGGTGTACGTCCAATGGGTGACTGGTTGATATCGATAACCTTGTCACAGTGGTCTAGGCCTTTAATACTTTTATAAGGCATTGGCGTTTTGACCCCATTAAAATAGTGGGCATTCATAATCGGGTAGAGCGTCTCATTGATCAAAGTCGATTTACCGCTTCCCGACACACCGGTAACTGCCACCATTTTGCCCAAAGGTATTTTTACTGAGACATTTTTGAGATTATTACCTGTAGCTCCTTTGAGTTCTATAAATTTTCCGTTGCCTTTCCGTCTGGTTTTTGGAATCTCAATAGCCTTTTCTCCATTCAGGTATTGGGCGGTAAGCGTGTGGTGTGATAATAAGGCTTTGGGAGATCCTTCACTGATGATCTCGCCACCATATTTACCTGCTCTTGGTCCAATATCGATGACGTGATTGGCACGTAGTATCATATCTTTATCATGCTCAACCACAATGACAGAATTTCCGATATCTCTTAAAGCCTCCAAAGAATTGATCAATTTTTCGTTATCGCGTTGATGCAGCCCTATACTTGGCTCATCAAGAATGTAAAGAACACCCACTAACTGGGAGCCAATCTGGGTGGCCAATCTAATGCGTTGGGCCTCACCTCCAGAGAGAGATTTAGAACTGCGATCTAAAGAGAGGTAGGTAAGACCAACATCTACCAAAAATTGAATACGCGCTTTGATCTCTTTGATCACCTCGGCGCCAATTTGCAATTGTTTATCTGATAATTCCTGCTCCAGATTGACAAACCACTGTTGCAGATCGAGAATATCCATCTGCGCCAAGTCTGCGATAGATTTTTGATTGACCTTAAAATACAGCGATTCTTTTCGAAGCCTGGAGCCTTCACACTTAGGACATTTGATCTTGTCCATATAGGCTTTAGCCCAGCGTTTTAAGGAGGTAGAATCACTACTATTGTAGGTGTTTTCTATAAAATTGGCAACCCCTTCAAAGTCGATTTTAAAATTGCGCGTTACCCCCAAATCTTTAGATTGAATCGAAAAGTCTTCCTTACCACCGTAAAAGATAAAATCTAAAGCTTCCTTGGGAATCTTCTCGATAGGATCTGTCAATTTGAAATCAAAGCGGTCTGCAATTAATTTTAATTGTTTAAAAATCCAGTTGTTTTTATGTGGTCCATGTGGGTCTAGCCCCCCATTTTTTATCGATAACTTGGGGTTGGGGACAATTTTTTTCTCATTCACTTTGTACAGTTCACCAATACCATTACACTTTGGGCAAGCACCTTTAGGAGAATTGAACGAAAAATTATTTGGTTCTGGGTTTGGGTAGGAAATACCGGTAGAGGGGCACATGAGGTTACGACTAAAATAGCGTAATTGCTGGCTCTGTTG
>CAZJWI010000064.1:0-39099 GCA_964549485.1 uncultured Flavobacteriaceae bacterium | reverse complement strand
CTTACACCACATCTAAAAGGGGTGGCGAGCAATGCCAAGCGACAATAAAACCCCAAAAGCCCATTATTTCAAGGCTATTTATTAAACCACTTGCCACAGCGAGCCGTTTTCAAAAACTCCCACTAGGCTTTCTTCACCTTTTTATTACCCAAATCTAAATGGGGTGGCGAGCAATGCCTAGCGACGATAAAACCCCAAAAGCCCATTATTTACAAGGCTATTTATTAAAACACTTGCCACAGCGAGCCGTTTTCAAAAACTCCCACTAGGCTTTCCTTACCTTTTTATGCCCCAAATCTAAATGGGGTGGCGAGCCATACTTAGCATTAAAAAACGCATGGAATTTTAGATAGCAATTTGATTCATTGAGCTTTACTATCCGAAACCATAAATGAGTATGAGCTTTATAGCAAGTTTTACAAATTTTTTACAGAAATTGACAATTGAGTCTAAGGATATACTTCATTTGTGATGTAGGTTTGAAAAAAACACTTATGAATGTCTCTCTAATCCGTGTCAGAATTAGTCTACTCATTGCAGTAGCGGTTGGTATGCTCTCTTGCCAAAGTCAATCCCACCCAAATAAGAAACAGAATGTAGTCTCAAATGAGCACACTACTGCCAATGACTCCCAAATTGGAGACTACGTAGTAGCCCTATTTCAAGACAGCAATTCTAACCTCTGGTTTGGAACTTTAGAAAAAGGAGTCGCTATGTATGATGGAGACCGCCTGCGGTATTTCACCACCAAAGATGGCTTACCCAGTAATCGTATTACGAGTATTGTTGAAGACCGTATGGGTACTATCTGGTTTGGGACTGGTAAGGGCATCTCCAACTATGCCAATAACACATTTACCAATTATTCTGAATTGGATGGCCTGTGTAGCAACATGGTGAGTCAACTGTTTTTTGACAGCAAGGAGACATTGTGGATAGGCACCTGGGGAGGGCTTTGCACCTTTGACACTAAAAGTTTTAAGCCTATAAGACTTTCTTACCCAGAAGTTGACACAATGATCAACCCAGATACTAAAGATTGGATCACTACCATTACCGAAGCTGTTAATGGAGATATTTGGATTGGTAGGGACGGATATGGGGCCAGTAAAATTAAAGCAAACCAGATTATTCACTACACAACCCAACTAGGGCTTAACTCCAATAGTGTTCAATCAATAGTGGCAGATAAGGCTGGAAATATTTGGTTTGGTACTAGAGTCGCAGAAAAGGACAACCCAGATAGCAACAAACGATCAGGCCAAGGCGGTCTCAACAAATATGATGGCTCAACTTTTGTTCATTTTCCTAATATCAAAGGCCTTAGTCAAAATGACGTATATGGCAGCTACAAAACCCGCGACAATCAATTATGGTTTAGTACGACTAATCGCGGCGTCTATCGGTATACACAGAATGGATTTGAGCAGTATAAAGTAGCTGTGCCTACTATGGTTTTTTTGGAAGATCAAAAAGGCATTATTTGGTTGGGCTGTGCAGGTGGTTTATATAAAATTGGTAAGGACAAGAAAGTGATCAATGTGACAACAAATGGACCTTGGCAATAGCGTACTCAGGAGGTAGTTGCCACTTTGGTTGAGCGTAAAACACTTAAACCTTGGCCGCCTCTTTAATCCTGATATATAACAAGTCTCAAATTTTGTCGTTTTATAGCTATGAACACCCTGCGAGCCCTCTTTGTTATGGTCTATTGTTTATCGCTGCTAAGCTGTAGTGATGATAGGGAGCAAATAACCGCTACATCAACCTCATCTTATTTGTTTAGAGATGGTTTTGAGACCTCTTCCAATCAAATATCTGAATTATTTGCTCCAGATAACTCCCGTTGGACTACCATACAGCAAACCAATCCTACCCAGGGGGTAAATAGTATATCTATTATAACAGCGCAAGCTTCAGAGGGAGAGAATGCCCTTGAAGTAACTGCTTATCCCTCAGACACCCAAGTCTCAAAGATGGATATAGAAAAGGGAGGTCTTGATCTTAGGTCTGGTGACCATATCACCATTAGCGCCGATTTTTTTATAGAAGGTTCCGCATCACTCGCAAATGTATTTTTACTTGATCTAGAATGTTGTTCGTGTTGGGATCCCGAAGTAGGAGACGACTACGGAGCCGAAAATCAATGTCCAGGTGTACGATTGATCATGAGTGGTGGAAATGATTTTTTATCTATAGAAAGAGGAAAAATTGGAGCAAATACGATGAGCCAGTCAGAAATTGGGTTTCCTAGAGATCAATGGGTAAAGGTAAGGTGGGAAATGATTCTTGCAAACGACATGTCGGGACAAAACAAATTGTTTATTAATGACATCGCTGTCATCGATGAAAGTGGTATGAATATGCCTAATCAGGAAATTTTCAGTTCTATATTTGCTCAAGAAGGTATTCCTTTCACTCTTCAAGAACCCGTTTCTTATGAACGCGTACAAATTGGAGCTACTGCCAACTCTTCTACCACACCAATCACTATGCGCATCGACAATTTTTCTATAGTTGTTGAATAAGTTTGCTTTCGCGAAAGCAAATTAAAGCAACTCCCTTCTTCTCTCTGCCATATACTTGCAAAGGGTATATCTTATCCTTTTAAGCCTTTTGTAGTACAAATTATTAGGACTAATTATTTGTTAGATATGCACCCGTATCTGACCCTATCATAAGCAAAAGTTTGGACTTATTTATTGTGCAATGTCTAGTTGACAATACAATAGTTGCACTAGCTAATTTGTTTAGAAATATACTGTCTTATAGACCATATCGACAGCTAATGGACATACTAGGAGTAATTTACTTAGCTATCTTTTAAAGAGCCAACAAAAAAAGTAGTCCAAATTAATAAATCTTTAAAAAATAGCAGTCTAAATTATGGAGCTCTCAATTCTTTAAGGGTAATCGCATTTTTACCGCTGTCTAAGCCGTTACATTTCAACTATTTACTACTTTGGAGGCTTTTAATTTTAAAGTAAATGGGCAAAAAAGTAAATTTTATCGTCTTAGCTGTAATAGTATGTATCAGTGCTTTTACAGCCTCTAATTATGAAGGATTAGACAGCGCTATTGATAAAGGAGATACCGCCTGGATGCTGGTCTCTAGTGCGTTTGTACTATTAATGACCCCAGGACTTTCTTTTTTTTATGGTGGTATGATCAATAAGAAAAATGTCATCTCTACGATGCTACAAAGTTTTGTAGCCTTAGGCGTGATAAGTGTCGTTTGGGTTGTTGTAGGTTTTAGTCTCGCTTTTGGTGATAGCCTGGGTGGTATCATTGGGAATCCTTTAACCTATTTTAATTTCAAAAATGTAGGAGCGGCACCTCATCCTGATTTTGCAGAGCGTATTCCATTTTTGCTTTATGCCTTATTTCAATTAAAATTTGCAATTATCACCCCTGCCTTGATCACAGGTAGTTTTGCAGGCCGAATCCGTTTTAGGAGTTATATTCTATTTATGGTATTATTTAGCCTTTTCATCTATAGCCCATTGGCTCATATGACCTGGCATCCAGATGGACTTTTTAGAGTTTGGGGAGTTTTAGATTTTGCAGGTGGAACAGTAGTGCATATGTCTGCGGGTTTTGCAGCCTTGGCCGGGGCTCTTTATTTGGGGAAGAGAAAAAGTCCTATAACAACCCACGCCAATGTACCTTATGTCATATTAGGAACCGGTTTACTGTGGTTTGGTTGGTTTGGTTTTAATGCGGGTTCGGCACTAGGGGCCAACGCCGATGCCGTCATTGCTTTTGCCAATACCAATATTGCCTCGGCTACGGCTATGATTAGCTGGTTATTTTATGAACGCATGTTGGGCAGAAAAATGTCGGCAGCGGGTGCATGTATTGGTGCCATCGTAGGGCTGGTGGCCATCACCCCAGCCGCAGGGTTTGTCAATATTGGACAATCCATGATCATCGGTTTTGTGGCAGCAATTGTTTCTAACTGGATGATTTACCTCAAAAATAAATCGGCTATAGACGATACTTTAGATGTATTTCCTAGTCATGGTATTGGAGGCATAGTAGGTATGCTATTAACCGGCGTACTTGCTGCCAAGGTAGGACTCATCTATGGAGAGACTACTACCTTTTTGATGCACCTTCTAGCCTTGATCATTACGGCTATATTCACCTTTGGTGGCAGTTTGTTATTGTTTAAACTTGTTGATCTTTTGCTCACAATGAGAGTAAGAGAAGATCAAGAAGATCGCGGTCTTGACTTGAGTCAGCACGGTGAGTCAATCATAAAGAACTAGTGCCCGCCCCAGTGCAATCACTTGATTCATTTCTCATGTAAATGTGTTTTCTTTGACAGTAACACCAGAGATTTTATGAAAAAAGTGTATCCACTCCTTTTTATCGGACTTTTATTATGCTTTTGCGAAAGTTGTCACACAGCAACCTCTCCCCCATCGCAAATAGAAACTCATACAGACCAGTCTCCAAGCATCGAAAAACTCAAAAGCTAATCGGATGATGGCAACCTCATCTATGAGGGGCAAAAGGTAAATGGGCAAAAGACGGGTACATGGACCTATTATTTTGAAGATGGCAGTCCATTTAAAATTGCAACTTATAAGGCCGATGCATTGGAGGGTCCCTGGATCATATACCACCCTAATGGAACGCTAAGAACCAAGGGCGCCCACAAAAACGATGCGCCCTATGGGACTTGGAACTACTACCTAGATAATAACAATCTAAAATATGTCAAGGTATATGATGATAATGGTAGAAGCGGGCTTTGGCGAGGCTATTACGACAAGGGGGCACTTTATTACGAAGAGCGTTATAAAAACGACAAACCACATGGGCTCTGGACGACATACTATACCAATGGGCAAATATACACGCAAGGAGAGATGATAAATGGCAAAAAAGATGGGCTGTGGATAGTGTACGATGATAAAGGCAGTGTTTTGAATAAGACGATCTATAATCAGGGCATTGCCAAAGGTGATTGATTAAAGCTGTACCTTAGGTAATGTGCCAGGGCTGCTTACATCAAATAAATTGCTATGAGAAGGCTATTTCAACAAATTAAAATGAGATCATGGGCCTCTGGCTTTTGTCTGGGATTAATAATAATCATGAGCAGTTGCAGACCG
Source organism: uncultured Flavobacteriaceae bacterium (assembly GCA_964549485.1). Classification (GTDB taxonomy): domain Bacteria; phylum Bacteroidota; class Bacteroidia; order Flavobacteriales; family Flavobacteriaceae; genus Dokdonia. Next base: position 33,976 of record CAZJWI010000064.1, on the reverse strand, counting down.
TCTAATGAAAATACAGCTGCTCAAAAATTAGCCGATGTATCCATTCCGCCAATAATTCAGCATATAGACAGTATCAGTGTAGCAGCGGCAAGCTTACCCGAGTTTAAAACCGACCCTCATAGTTTGGTCTCTGAAGGCAATCAAATAAGTGGCGTGGTACGCACTATCTTTCAAGATCATCAAGGCAATTTTTGGTTTGGAACGCAAAATGGTTTGTGTCGTTATAGCGATCAACTCACGTATTTTGACATCCGAGATATTCATGGCGATCAAATCACAGTAAATGACATCACTCAAGATATGCTCCAGAATTTGTGGATAGCTCACAGCGGTGGAATTAGCAAGTTTGACGGCGAGTACTTTACCCATTTTTCTACCCAAAACGGACTACTAGATAACGATGCCTGGACAATTACCGCAGACCACTACAATACCCTTTGGATAAGTACCCTGTCTGGCCTTAATACTTTTGACGGGAAAACTTTTAAAACTTTTGATTTACCCAAAGCCCCAATAGATACTACTAGGGGAGTTTCTAGCGCTTATCTCGTACACAGTATTACTAAAGATGGGAATAATAATTTATGGCTTGGCACCAATGGTGGCGCCTATCGGTATGACTATACGCACTTAGAACGACTTACAATAGCCAATGGTTTGTGTGGAAACATGATCAGTTCTATACGTATTGATCAACAGGGGCGCATGTGGTATGCTACAGTCCATAACGGACTATGTATGCAAGAAAATGATCGCGTGATCAATATTTCAGAAATCGCTGGGCTAGTTGATAAGGACATATGGAGTATCCTTATTGATCATAAAAAGGAGCTTTGGTTTAGTGTAAAAGGCGTCGGTGTTTACCACTATGATGGGGCAGGGTTTACCTTATATGACAAAGATGATGGCCTGGCTCATTTGAGCATGTTCAAGTTGCTGGAAGATCGGCAAGGTCGTATCTGGGCTACTGGTTTTGGGGGCGCTTATCGCTTAGAAAACGATCGGTTTGTCAATGTCACCAGAGATGGTCCCTGGCCGTAGGTTTTATTGGTTGCGGTGGGTTTTTGTGATTTATCTTTCGCTAGAGCGAAAATAAAACACCTTTGAGCAAAAAAAAACCACCCCGAAGAGTGGTTTTATAATGAATTGTATACCCCTTATTTATTTTGAGCATAAAGTGAAGCGACCTTGGTCCAATCAATCACATTAAAAAATGCATTGATATAATCAGGTCTTCTGTTTTGATAATTTAGATAGTATGCGTGCTCCCATACATCAATCCCAAGAATTGGGAAACCGCCACAACCTACTTTTGGCATCAGCGGATTATCTTGATTTGGAGTAGCACAAACTTCTACTTTACCTCCTTCGTGGACACACAACCAAGCCCAACCAGACCCAAATTGTGATCCTGCCGCATTTGAAAAAGCATCTTTAAAAGCTTCAAATGACCCATAAGCATCATTAATTGCTGTAGCCAATTCTCCTGTAGGTTCTCCTCCTCCATCTGGCGACATTACCTCCCAAAATAGACGGTGATTGTAAAATCCTCCTCCATTGTTGCGAACTGCCTTGTTAGACATATCGAGATTGATCAATATATTCTCGATTGACTTGCCTTCCAGGTCTGTGCCTTCTACGGCATTGTTTAATTTTGATGTATATCCTGCGTGATGCTTGCCGTGGTGAATTTCCATCGTACGAGCATCTATGTGTGGCTCTAGTGCATCATGTGCGTAGCCCAGTTTTGGTAATTCAAATGACATAGATTTTTATTTTAGTTAGTATATATTTTAACAAATTTAAGCATTGCACATAAAATCAATGGTTAAAGAAACCTTATTGTTTTGGAGTGTAGGTCGATTTCTAGGTAAAAATACCCTATACTGGGTATTTGATTATCGATACTGAATAACCATTTTTGTGAATGTTAACCAAAATTCGCAAACAGATGAAAATCAAATTTTTATGTTATGCCTTACTTTGTGTAAGTTTTTTAAGTGTATCCTGTGGAGACGATGACGCTCCCAACGACCCTGTAACAACTACCGATGATGACGGCATGACCGATGATGGCACCTCAGACTCCACCCTGGCCGATGCTCAAGATGAAACTGTGGGTAGCCTGACCGATGGAGATCAAAAAACATGGCGTATTTCACAAGCCACCCTTAGCAATAACTCTGGCACCTTTGATATCTCAACAAACTACAATGTAGTTGACGACGAATTCATTTTTTCTGGAACACGCACCAATGGTACCATAGAGTGGCGCCCAGGTAATGCGATTAAACTAGATGCAAACTCGAGCGAAGCTTCTCTGAATGACTATTACCAGGCTCCAGAAACAGGAGGGTTCACTTTTGATCCCGAGAGTAGCACAACACTTAGTGGTTTAGGAGGTATGCTAAATTTTACCGTTGTTGATGAAAATACCATTATGGGGGCGCTCAACTTTTCTAATAGAATGACCGATGCCACCATAGATCTAACCCTTACCACTAAGCTGGCCTCAGACTATGCCAGCCCACCTAGTGGAGGTCTTACTTTTTCTGAAGTGGGAACCTTCCAAGCCTACACGGCACTTGCTCAACAAGGTAATGTAGGTATGGTTGGATCTACACCCAATAATAGTATCTATGTGGCTTATAGAGATGATTGCGCCACTAATAATTTACGAAGTCGTGTACTAAAATTAGATCTTGCCACAGGCAGTATAACCGAAAAACGAACCGATATCAATGATTTTTTTACTCGTAAATTAAATATTGTAAATAATGAGTTAGTGCTTACAGGAGGTATTAATGTGTACACCTACGACCTAGATCTTGTCAATGATCCTATTGTTAGCCCGCATAATGCAGGTAATCTCTCTCGATTTTCTTCGGCAAATTTGGGAGATGATTTATATATCGTTGGGGGAGATCTTGACGATCCCGCAGACAAAATCAGACTCTTTGATCGAACCACAGGTAATTTAAATCAAATAGCCACTTTACCTACTCCAAAAGTGCATGCCGGATCAGAAATTGTCAACGATAAGCTCTACGTTTTTTCTGGAAGAACCGAGTTTTTTAATAACGACACCGCAGAGACCACCTCATATATCTATGACATAGACGCAGGCTCATTTACTTCTTTTGAGTTTCCAGTTACGCTGTACAACTCCTATGCCGCCAGAAATCAAAACTTAATTTATATAGTAGGTGATACTAGAGATCTAAGTACCGGAGATTTTAATATCTGGATGGGCGTGTATGACACTCAAGATGGCAGTATCACAGAAGTACCTCATGATCTGGACGATTCGGACCTCAACTCTTATGTACACGCCATGACTGTTGTAGATAATAAAATGTATGTTGTTTATGGTGATGCCTCACGCACCGATCCTGATGACAATTGCGCCTCATTTCCTTGGTCAATTCAAATGGCTACGCTAAATGAATAATAAAACGCAACCTTTTAAAATAGCTGTAGTCTTATTTATGATTGCTTCTTTTTAAGGGGAAGAAGGAAATTATTTAGGTAATGTTTGTTTTAGTTAAAAAAGCTACTCGGTATAGAGTAGCTTTTTTTATCTTAGTCTAATGCCGCAAACACATGCCTTTACTATTTTTAATGCCTCTGCCGGCTCTGGCAAAACCTATACGCTGGTCAAAGAATATCTCAAGGTTTTACTTCAAAGTAGTCAGGCCAATAAATACCGACAACTCCTAGCGATAACCTTTACCAATAAGGCAGTGCATGAGATGAAAACCCGAGTGCTAGACAGCCTTCATTCTTTTGCCAATCACGACCCAAATAACAGCATGCTCATCGACATTGCCAAAGATTTGGGACGCTCACCAGAAGATATTGCCAGGCAGGCTGGTGAGGTGTTGATCAATATCATTCATAACTATGCCGCTTTTGATATTGTTACTATAGACACCTTTACCCATCGCATACTTCGAACCTTTGCCAAAGATTTGCAGCTACCGTCTAATTTTGAGGTTTCGCTTCAAGCGAAAGAGGTCTTAAGCCAGGCTGTAGATGCCCTTATTGATAGGGCGGGTACAGATCAAAAAATTACCCAAACCCTGGTTGATTTTGCGCTTGACAAAGCCGATGATGACAAAAGTTGGGATATATCTCTAGATCTCAATACTATTGCCAAGCGCCTACTATCAGAAAATGATCTCAAGCAAATAAGTGAGCTACAATCCAAAACGCTTCAAGACTTTACCCAACTCAAAACCATACTACACCAAAAGATTAAGCATACAGAATCCGAGATACAAAATCTGGCTACAAACATGCTCGATCTATTTGAAGCCGAAGGGCTGGAAGAGAGTGACTTTACAGGAAAATATTATTTCTTGTTTTGGCAAGGATTATTTGCAAATTTTAAATATGTAAACTTTAAGGCTGGTTGGAAAAATGATATTGAAAATCATGCCTTCTATAAAAAAACAACCCCAGATACGGCCAAAGCAACAATAGACAGGCTCAAACCAGATTTTATTGCCGCTTTTGAAAAAAGTAAGGCTTTGTGGTATACCCATTATAAGCTCGAGAGCATGCTACGCTTGCTTACTCCATTATCTGTACTACACTTGATACATCAAGAGCTTGAAGCGCTAAAGAAAGAAGAAAACATAGTGCTGATCTCAGATTTTAACAAACAAATATTTACCTACCTCCAAAAACAACCTGCTGCCTTTATCTATGAGCGCTTGGGTGAACGCTATACCAACTATTTTATCGATGAGTTTCAAGACACCTCAATCTTACAGTGGGGTAATTTGATACCCCTTATTGACAATGCCCTTGAGAGTCAGGCCACAGATACGGTGGGCAATAGTCTATTGCTCGTAGGAGATCCTAAACAGGCCATTTACAGATGGCGTGGGGGCGCCGCCGAACAATTTATTGACCTCACCCAAAAAAAACAACCCTTTAGTTTGGAAGACATAAAAGTAGCCTCGCTAGATACCAATTGGAGAAGTCACAAAAATGTCATCGCTTTTAATAATTCCTTTTTTACCCATGTCGCAGCAACTTTAGAGAGTGAAGTGTATCGGTCTATTTATCACAACGACAACCAGCAACATCAAAACTTTAGAGAAGGTGGGCTGGTTGCTCTATCATTTGTACCCGATGGCACGGTCGAAGAGAAAACCCCACTCTATTTGGATAAGGTCCTGACCCAAGTGACCGAATTAGATAAAGAAGGTATCCCTCTAGATCAGGTTTGTATACTTACCCGCAAGAACAAGCAAGGGGCCATGATTGCTCAACACCTATCTCAACACAATTACAAGGTGGTTTCTCCAGATAGCCTACTTATCGATGCATCGGCAGTGGTGCAGTGTATTGATGCCATTTTAAGACTCATTGCCCGGCCCGATCAACCCGAAGTGACAATCGTTGTTCTTGAATATCTGGTAAACACCTTAGAAATTGCAGACCCCTACTCATTTCTAAAGACCTGGGTACACCAACCAACTCAAGATATCTTAGAGATGCTAGCTCAAAAGCATCAAATTGATTTTTCGATTGCGCAGTTTGAGCAATATCCTTTATACGAGGGTGTCGAATATGTCATTAGAAGTTTTAACCTGAGCGAGCAATGTGATGCTTTTGTCATGGGCTACCTCGATGAGATTTATGCCTTTTCTCAAAAACACAGTAGTGGGCTTAGTGGTTTTTTACAGTATTACGAAGATAAAAAAGAGCATTTGAGTATCGCCGCTGCTTCTCAAGAAGGTGCCTTGCAAGTAATGAGTATTCACAAATCCAAAGGATTAGAATTTGCGGTGGTCATTTATCCCTTTGCCGATACCGAATTTAGTCCTAACAAAAAAGATGCGGTCTGGTATCCTGTCTCGCCAGATAGTTATGGTGGCTTTGATCATCTTCTGGTTCGCAATAACAAAGAACTAGCCGCTTTCGGGAGTAAGGGTCAAACTATTTATGAGCGCCTGAAGGAACAAGAACATTTTGACGCTATTAACCTGTTATATGTGGCCATGACCCGAGCCGTTGAAAGGTTGTATATCTTTTCGAGCTTTCGCGAAAGCAAAACCAATACCATTACTACCTACGGCGATCTCTTTGTTGATTACTTAAAAAATGAAGGGCTATGGGAAGATAACACCCCTGTTTATACCTGGGGAGCTGCTGATACGTTTAAGACTGCGCCTGCGTCTTTTGCGCAAACAACCGCTATCCCGTTTTATAGTTCGGCCAAGGAATCTCATCACATAGAAGTTATTACCAAGGCCGCCTTTTTGTGGGATGATCACAGACAGAAAGCCATCAACTTTGGTAATTTGATACACGAACTTATGGCGCGTATAAAGACCAGAACACAAGCCGAAGTGGTTATTGCCGAAGCCCTATCTGAAGGACTTATCGCTGCGCAATTTGAAGAAGAATTGAGCGGTTTATTAGAAAAGGTATTAGAACATCCCGATTTACAAGAACTGTTTCATCCTGAGCATCGCGTCTATACCGAACGTCCAATTTTGGCTCAAGATGGCAGCATACACATTCCCGATCGCATAGAAATCAAAACCGATGGAACTCCCGTTATCATTGACTATAAAACTGGGGAACCTCAGGAGCAACACGAGTTTCAATTAGATCGTTATACAGAAATTTTAAAAGAAATGGGGCTCCCTACCCCAGAGCGAAAATTAGTATATGTTAACGATCAAATCACTGTCCTGAACATTTAAAATAGATACCTTTGCAAAAAAAAGCAGCATATGTACGGAGCTATACAACAACACTTACAAAAAGAACTCGAAGAAATTAAAGAAGCCGGCTTATATAAGAAAGAACGCATTATTACCTCACCACAAGATGCCGTTATTAAAATCTCTACTGGTGAAGAAGTCATAAACTTTTGTGCAAACAACTACCTGGGACTTTCATCTCACCCAGAAGTAATCCAAGCGGCCAAGGATGTGATGGATACGCATGGATTTGGGATGAGTTCGGTGCGTTTTATCTGTGGTACACAAGATATTCACAAAACCCTCGAGCAAAAAATAGCCGAGTTTTATGGGACAGAAGACACCATCTTATACGCCGCAGCTTTTGATGCAAATGGGGGTGTTTTTGAGCCTTTATTATCAAAAGAAGATGCTATTATTTCTGATTCGCTCAATCACGCTTCTATCATAGACGGTGTGCGTCTTTGCAAAGCCGCTCGTTACCGATATCAGAATAATGATATGGCAGATTTGGAGAAACAATTGCAACAAGCCAATGCCGATGGAGCCCGTTACAAAATCATTGTTACCGATGGTGTATTTTCTATGGATGGTCTGGTCGCACCTCTTGATCAAATCTGTGATCTGGCAGACAAGTATGACGCTATGGTGATGATAGACGAGTGTCATGCCACAGGATTTATTGGAGAAACTGGCCGAGGTACGCTAGAAGAAAAAGGAGTGATGGATCGAATTGACATCATCACTGGAACACTTGGTAAAGCCCTAGGCGGTGCCATGGGAGGTTATACTACCGGTAAAAAAGAAATTATCGAAATATTAAGACAGCGATCTCGACCTTATTTGTTCTCCAACTCTTTGGCGCCTGCCATCGTAGGTGCTTCAATTAAGGTGTTTGACATGTTGTCTAAGGATACCAGCCTAAGAGATACCCTAGAATCTAATACAGCCTACTTTAAAAAAGGTATGACTGAGGCAGGTTTTGATATCATCGATGGAGACTCGGCCATAGTACCTGTAATGCTCTATGACGCCAAGCTTAGTCAAAAAATGGCCGATGCCCTTTTAGAAGAAGGGATCTACGTCATAGGATTTTTCTATCCTGTCGTGCCAAAAGAAAAGGCGAGAATAAGAGTTCAATTGAGTGCAGCTCATAAAAAAGAACATCTTGACAAAGCCATTCAGGCCTTTACCAAAGTGGGGAAAGAACTCGGGGTAATTTAAGCAATAGCAATGTTTAGCACACTTGCTGATTCACAAAATTTTAGTACATTTATCTTTGTTGATAAAATTTAACAACTTACTTTTGTAGCTAATTAACACTTAAAATAAGCAATAAACAATGAAACATCTTAGCAGATTTTTAGTCGCTTCGCTTCTAGTTTTCGGACTTAGCTCTGTGAACGCGCAAGACGAGAATAACAAATGGGCGGTTAACATCGGTATTAATGCCGTTGACACCTATCCTGTAGGTGATAAGGTCTTAGGCCTTAGAGGAGACGTGTTTGACGAGTTCTTTAATGTAAACGATCACTGGAACATTTTACCTTCTGTAACTTCAATTAACGTATCTAGATACGTTGGTGATGGTTTCGTAGTAGGAGTAACGGGTACGATCAACCAAATCGATAGATTGGGAGATACCCGACCAAGAAACGCGTTACAGTACTACGGTGCTGATGCTGCTATTTCTTATAGTTTAAGAGATGTTCTTTTTGGAGAAGGTGGATGGTTTGATCCTTACTTAGGAGTAGGTGCTGGTTATACTTGGTTAGAAAGTGCAACTACAGGTGGTACACCAGGTTTCGGAACAGCAAACGCTCAAGCGGGTATCCGTTTTTGGTTAGGAGACCAATTTAACTTTGGTGTAAACTCTAACTATAAGCACGCCTTTGAAAACGATGGTGTAAAACACTTCCAACACACTGCTTCAGTTGGATTTGTATTTGGAGGAAAAGATACAGACGGAGACGGAATCTACGATCAAGATGATGAATGTCCAGAAACTCCAGGTCTTCCTGAGTTTAACGGATGTCCTGATACAGACGGAGACGGAATCCAAGATTCTAAAGATGCTTGTCCTACTACTGCTGGTTTAGCAGAGTTTGACGGATGTCCTGATACTGATGGAGACGGAATCCCTGATCCTAAAGATGCTTGTCCTACAGTTGCTGGAATTGAAGCTTTAGGTGGTTGTCCTGATGCCGATGGTGACGGAATCAAAGATTCTGACGATGCTTGTCCAAACGAGGCAGGACCACGTGCTAACAACGGATGTCCTTACGAAGATAGAGATGGTGATGGTGTATTAGACAAAGATGATGAATGTCCAGATGTTGCTGGTACTGTTGCAAACGACGGTTGTCCAGAAGTATCTGTTGAGGTAATCAACGCTTTAAACCTTGAGTTTAAATCTGTATTGTTTGATTTCAACAAAGCGACATTACGTCCAGAGTCTTATTCTACGCTTGATAACATCGCTAGCATTATGAATGAATATCCTACAGCTCGTTTCCTAATTGAAGGTCACACCGATAGTATTGGTAGTGATACTTACAACCAGGAACTTTCTCAAGAAAGAGCTGCTTCTGTTATGCAATACTTAACAGGAAAAGGAATCGCTGCTGGTCGTTTAGAGTCTAAAGGATTTGGTGAAAGCCAGCCTATCGCTTCTAACGCTACCGCTGCTGGTCGTCAAGAAAACAGACGTGTACAGTTATCTCTATTAGATCAATAAGAGATCATACTTAATATATTAGGAAAACGCCTCGATTTGATCGGGGCGTTTTTTATTTTGCGTATTTTAGAGTAATGCAAAGTTTTATTTCAGAGGTTGTCGATGCACTTATTACAGCCCAGCATCCTTTTTCAGATTCAGTAATTATTGTTCCTAGTAGACGGGCTGGGGTGGTGTTTAGGGATACGCTTTCGCGAAAGCTAAAACAGACCCTCTTCTCGCCTTCTATTTATAGTATTGAAGAGTTTATAAGTCATGTCTCTGGACTCAAGACAATAGATAGTACAGAACAATTATTTACTTTTTATCAGGTTTATCAGGCTGCCACTCCCAAAGACCAACAAGAATCTTTTGCTACTTTTTGCGGATGGGCCCAGACCGTCCTTCACGACTTTAATGAAATTGATCGTTTTTTGGTAGATCATAAGCAGTGCTTTAATTATCTAAGTGCTATTCAACAAATAGAGTCCCATTGGTCTGTTAATGCACAAGGATCATCACTTGTAGCCAATTATCTCAACTTCTGGAATCGATTGCCCGAGTATTACGAATTATTTACCCAAGCACTTCAAAAACAAAACAAGGGTCACCAAGGTCTAGCTTATCGCAAAGCTGCAGAAGACATTGAGTTTTATATTCAAAATAACCCTTCTCAAACCCATGTTTTTCTAGGATTTAATGCGCTTAATGCTGCCGAACAACAAATTATTCAGGCCTTATTAGCCACCGGGAACACCAGGGTCTATTGGGATATTGACGCCTTCTTTTTAAACAACCCTAAACACGAAGCGGGTATGTTTATCAGATCCTATTTTAAACAATGGTCCTATTACAATCACCACGAGCCCAAATGGGTTAGTGACCTATACAGCGAGGCTAAAAAGATCACTGTAGCAGCGATCAATCAAACCATTGCCCAGGCCAAATATGTTGGTAATCTACTAGCCCAGCGTTCTAAAGAAGATCTGGAAGAAACGGCAATTGTATTGAGTGATGAGCAGTTATTACTGCCCATTCTTAACGCATTGCCAGAACAAGTAACTGCGGTCAATATTACTATGGGGATCCCATTGGGCCAAACTCCTGTGGCTTCTTTTTTTGATGCCTTATTTAGGATGCACAAGAAAGAAACCCCACGCGGTTATTATTACAAACACATCTTAGCGATAGTGCAGCATCCTTTGATGCTAATAGTTGCTGGTGAAACTGCAAAGGCGATTGCAAAACATATTGAAAGAGAGAATCTTATCTATATGGCTGCTAACGCCATTAAAGCGCTTTTTAGTAAGACCCCATTTGAAGCGCTGGCCGATATATTATTTGATTCATGGCAAAATGATCCTGGGAAAGCGATATCGCAAGCCCTGGCTTGTATAGATAGACTTAAAGACACATTGTTGTCTTTAAAGGATACAGCAACACACAGCCTTACGATCGAATATTTGTTTGGCTTTTATAAGGCGTTTAATAGCTTAAAGAATTTAAATGACAGCTATGCCTATATCAAAGACTTACCCACGCTTTATCGCTTTTATTTGGACACTATAGCGGCCGAGACGCTAGACTTACGTGGCGATCCACATCGGGGGTTGCAAATTATGGGTATGCTGGAGTCTAGAGTGCTTAATTTTAAACATGTCATCTTAACTTCGGTTAATGAAGGTGTGCTCCCAGCAGGTAAAAGCACTAATTCGTTTTTGCCTTATGATGTGAAACTTACCTACAACCTTCCTACCTATCAAGAGAAAGATGCAGTGTATAGTTATCACTTTTATCATCTTTTACACCGTGCCAAAACGGCTCATTTACTCTATACCACCCAATCCGAAGGTATAGGTGTAGGTGAAAAAAGCAGATTTATCCGTCAATTAGAAATAGAAGGACCACACAAGCTAGACCAGACCATTGCTACGGCCAGTTTTCAAATTCCTGCGGTGGCAGAGAAGGTGATAGAAAAAACGCCAGAGATGATGAAACAGCTAGCGTCACTAGCTGGTTCTGGTTTTTCGCCTTCGTCTTTGAGTACCTATCTCAGAAATCCAGTTGATTTTTATTACAAATATGTTTTGGGAATCAAAGAATCTGATGTGGTAGAAGAGACTGTAGCCGCCAATACTATGGGAACCATTGTTCACAATACAATGGAAACCTTATATACCCCCTATCTCAATCAAATACTTAACAAAGACAGTATCCAATCACTACACCCCCTGATAACACAGACTGTAGCCGTAGAGTTTGAAAAAGCTTATGGGACCATCAAAAAATTGGCAGGTAAAAATCTTATTATCAAAGAAGTGATTTGTCGATATATTGAAAATTACCTCAATCTCGAACTTGCTAACCTTAAAAAAGGAGATCAGGTAATTATTAAAGGCTTAGAACAACGCCTAAGCAGCGAGAGTGGTTACCCAGGAGCACGTCTTAAAGGTACCGTAGATTTGATCGAAGAGCGTAATGGCAGGCTCCAAATTGTCGATTATAAAACGGGTAAGACCAAATCAGGAGATTTGAAGATCAAAAGCTGGGAAGACTTGTTAACTCCCGAAGGCAAATATGAAAAAGCTTTTCAAGTATTGACCTATGTCTATATGCTCAATAAAAACAGTTCGCTTTCCTTTCCAGTAAGTGCGGGTATCACCTCTTTTAAAAATCTAAAAGAGGGCTTTCTACCATTTGCTTTTAAGAATGACACAGCTATTACCCAAGAGACCCTCGCGGCCTATGAACAACAGTTGCATCATCTCATTAGTGAGATTTTAGATCCTGAGGTTCCTTTTAAAGCTGTGTAAAGCATGGAGATTAAATGAACATTGTTCTTTTTTACATTGCTCCAAAAAAGGGGCGAATGGTCATTTTTGGTCTGGTAGACCAAAAATAGTGAGCAGTCAGGAGGTGCGGTTGAGTTGACTATTTGATTAGTCAAATAATATAACAACGACCTTATATTTTTGTTCAACTTGTTCATTTTTGCATTGATCAAAAACGAACCAAAAAATCTAGTCTTAACCTCTATCATCACCCATGACGCTACGAGCTCCTAAACAAAATAAACTCGCACGCTTTTGGGCATAAAGTTCCAAACAGCTTCCTGCTAAGCGCGCTCAAACAGTATTTTGTTCTTTACGGCGCTCCCAGCTATGGGTCCCGATGAAATAGCTAAGGACGGGTTTAAAATTTAGTTTTATAGACAACTAGGGTCATAAAATGTATCGCTCTAAGCAATGCTGGATAACAAAAAAGCTAAACCATATATCCGTATAGCTTATCGATTTTCTGTTGACTATTTCGCACTCTTGACGGAACACGTCAAAGACGAGTGTTAGCGGGAGATCAAAAAAACGCGTTTTGAGTCCCTAAAATGCGCTCAAAATAAAAAGGATGTACAGGATGTACATTCTTTCAATACTTATTCTATATTTTAAAATCGTGAATTTATTGTTTCTTGCATTTTGAAAATTAGCTATCTACTAATCTGACCCAATACCCAAGCGACCTATAATCCATTTTTTATATTCAATCCTAAAATATTTTATAGGTAAATTTCTATTTAAATCAATAAATTTCTTGACATCATGATAATTAAGAATTTTAGAATAAATAGGTTTTATTGGCTTATTATAATCAGCACGCAAGTAATAATCAATCAAATACAAGCCTGCTTCCTTGGTACATATCGCTGATTCAGCTGAGTTCGCGGCAAAAGGATGAATAGGTTTTATCAGCTCACAATTTAAGTCATCTTTATTTTCAAAGCTTAAAAAGTAATCAAGAATATCTGTTGATTCTAATAGAATCTTGTCCTTTGTTTCATTATATTTTTTTAAACGTTGTTTGTGTTGCTCTTTATTTATTTTATAAAAACTATAATATTCATTTTCAAATAATATGTTGTCTTCTAATAAAAAAACAGTATTTAGCTTTAAGTTATTTACTAAATCGGAATGATCATAGTTGTTTTGTGAGTAAATACTTAAAGATATTGTCATTAATAATAGTTGAAAAATTTTTTTCATAAATCATTCTTTTAAACGTCTAAAATATCTTCTCTGTATATAACGTGCTTCTTTATTTTTTATACCTGGAGCGAAATTTTCAGGTATAACTGCATTTACTTCCCTTTGAGAGCCCATAATGTGCTGATTCATTCTTTCAGATTGAATTGATATTCTCCATCACTAATTTTGCTTACCATACCATCGTCATCATAATCAAATGAGACTACTTCTTTACCAGATTCACGATAAGAAAGCGATTTAATATTAGGACCTCCTAAATAATATAGTACTATTTCAATTTTATATGCAGAATATGTAAGTTTGGTGAAGTTTTTCTTCCCTTCCGCATTAAATGAAGAAAAAAGCTTTACATTATTCTTAAAGGTTAATATAGCGCGAGGAATATTTTTGTTCACCCTAATAAGGGTCTCTAATTCATTATTTACAAAAAGTTTATACATATAAATGTTGTCATCTAAAAAGTACGGTACAATACCGTCCTTTATACCTAAAGAGTCATATTTAACCGAACATATTTTTTCTAGCGTATTTGGATATTTTTTAATAATCCTATCTTCAGATGTGTAAATTTTCTCAATGATTCTCTCTCTCTTAATTAGTAAAATACTATCAAAAGGAGGCCTTATTTTCCAATTTATCGTATCTATAATTTGTCCTGATTTAAAAATTAATTTTGTCTCTTCTAGACCCCCCCCCAATAAAGGCATCGATATTATGTTTATGCGTACTGATGTGTTTTATGACGGTGTTTTCAGGCAACTTCGAAGTTTCTATCTCATTACAGCTTAAAAACTGAGCTATAACAGCAAACACCAATAACATTGTCTTAATCTCTGAATTTTCCATAATTTTTTATTGAGAAATAAATTGTTATTTGACTACCTGATTGGGCACCTACATGAATCCAATTGAAATTCTCACCCCCGCTAGCGCTCGTTTGCAACGAGTGCTTACACCCGTCTTAAGCCAATTTCGAGTCTCACATCAAGATCATCTGCAAGATTTTCAGTGTTGCGCTCGCTTAAAAGTATAGCTTTGGACTAATATTATTGTAATGGCTTTCTGTTTTTATTCAAGCTTTGTTCTTTTTTCATGGTTTCTTAAAGACAATATCTATAAAATTCGTATTGTTATTTTTCTTCTTGATAATGAACAATTCACTTATAATCTTTGTCTGAAATGCTATCATTGGAGACCACCACCCAATTGGCTTTTGAAATTACTCGCTTAGTCCCTACCGCTTGTTGTGTGCCTGGTATTTTTCTTGTTGTTATAATTTCAAGATACCCAGACACCTTAACTTGTTTATTTATTCCTCCTTCCGTCCAGCTACATATGTCATCGCTCCAATAAGATAAGCCCCCAACATTATATGCTAACCCATCCTCATTGGAAATAACATAAGCGCCTGCTTTTGCATTTCGGGCTTCACCAATTATGGTGACATATTTCATACTTTTTGTACTTCCACAATTAGTAAAAAGAATAAACAAAATAAAAATTACTATTTGTTTCATATTTAATTTTAAATTGGAACTTTGGTTATGGCAACACTTAAAACGATTCTGTTAAAATCACTACTACCGCTCGTTTACAACGAGTGCTAAACATTGTAAGCCTAAAAACCTATAAAATTAATATCATGCCCCATATCTGAATTATCTGCAAGATTTTTAGTGTTGGGCTCGCTTAAAAGTATAGCTTTGGAATAATATTATTGTAATGGCTTCTACAACTTTCTGCTTTTTTACGCCATTGGCATCATAAATGTACGATATTACATCACCTTAACTATGATGGTAATCGAGTATTCAGAGCAGGAACAAGGCTACCAAACAACAAAACCCCAGCAATTGCTAGGGTTTTGGTGAGATTGTGGAGAAGAGCGGATTTGATTATTTCGATATCTCGCTTCTCCTTATTTGTAATGTGCTGATTTTATTGGGATTGGTTATACACAAATATAACAAAAAGACATTAATCTGGACCGTATTTGGACCGGTCCAATTTGAGTAAATGCCTTTATATACTGGATTGAACAATAATTCAAGAGACATTGGGAATACAAAAACGGCGAGTTATTCTTAGTACTATTTTATAATTTTTAGTTTACATTTTCAATAGATAGAATTTTTGTACTCTGTACTTTTTAGCTGTAAGTAATTGTATTACATTTATTTGTAGCGGTACAAAAACGGTACAAACTTATTTTAGTTTGTACCGCTGTCATTTAAGGATAAAACTAATTCGGGGGGCGTCACAAAATGATACTGCCAAGTAGCACCTTAAAAAATATTGGGGAGAAAAATCTTACAAATTAGGCAGGCTAGTTATATAATTTTTTTGATATTTGGACACATTAAAAGTTCTATTGTAATCATTCAACGAGGATAATTCAAACAAGGTTATTAGTACATAACCAAAATAATAGCATAAGCTCAATGCTTTAAACTTCCGGTAAAAATTATGAAAAGAATAGGTATCCTATTACTACAAATTATCTTCATTGTTCCGTCTTTGGCTCAAGAAACAGTAACTCCAAAAAAATCAAATAATAACGTTACCAGACAAGGATTTGGAACACACGTTGGTTTTGATACGGGGATTGGCTTTGTCAACCCAAGAGTAGCGACAGACGGTTCTGCTTATTACTTTGATGATTGGGATACAGAAGGAATAGTTTATACTAAAAAGAATGGAAGTTTTAGAATAGAAGATTAAACATAAATCTGTATGATAATAAGTTAGAAGCTATTTATGATGAAAATTTACTATTTACATTTGACAGCGATAACATCATTAAAATACAGATTAATCATAAAGTTTTCCGGCCATTAAATGTTGATGGAGAACTTAAATTTTTTGAGATCATTTTTAATGATACATTATCGGTTTAGAAGCATTTTAGTGTCCTCTATTCAGAAGCATCGGTGAATCCTATGCATAATAGAAAAACGAATAACTATATTAAGAAAGCGAAGTATTACCTCTTCGACAATGAAAAATTAATCCCAATAAAATTGTCAAAGAAGGCTTTTTCAAAACTCTTTCAATCGGACGGGGTTAGTCAGGATGCTATCTTAACGTATATCAAAAAAGGTAAGTTATCACTAAGGAAAGACGCTGATTTGATTAAGGTTTTAAATTTTGTGAAAAAATGACCTTTGCGCTAGCGCTCGTTTGCTACGAGTGCCAACAAACATTTTAAGACAAAAAACCTATAAAATCAATCTCAAGTATCGCATCAGAATCATCTGCGAGATTTCGAGCACTTGAGTATTTCCAATCTACAGGATCAGTTACAAAACCACTCTCTACTGGATTATTGTGTATATAATCTAATTTTTGTTTGATCACTTTTGAACTCCATAATTCAATTGGTTTATTATGATGTTGCCAAAATTGATACTGAGCTATATTTCCTTTTTTCTTAGCGGCGTGTTTCATCATCGACAATAACCACTCTTTCCTACTCTCTTGAGGGTTTTCCTGTATGCTGGCTATCATTTTCTTGGCTGTATGTTTTTTAAAGTCTCTTAATAATGTACTTGGATTCTCTTTATCATCTCTAAAAATTAAATGTACATGGCTTGGCATAAAGCAATAGGCAAACAATTCCATCCCTTTTTCTTTACGACAGAATCCCACACTATCTACCAATACTTGAAAATAACATTCACGAGTAAATATATCCATCCAATATACCGTTGCAAAACTTACAAAATAAGCTGCTGTAGGATTATTGAATTTATACTTTCTACTCATAGATTGAAAATACGGAAGCTATACCTTATATCCGTATAGCTTTTCGATTTTCTATTGACTGTTTCTCACTCTTGACGGCACCCGTCACAGACGAGCGCTAGTGGGGGAAAATTGACCTTCGTAGCTGTGAAAGGTCTAACAGAAAAGCAAATAAGAGATTTAAAGGAATCTACCCCTAAGATGATAGGGGAGAGAATTTGCTTTTTAAGAAAAGAAAAAGAATTAACTCAAACAGAACTTGCTGAGTTGGTACTAAAAGACCGTCAATATTTATATAAAATTGAAAAGGGTCTTGTAACTCCAAATGTGTCAACTATAGCTATACTTGCAAAAGCTCTAGATATTAATATTGCTGAGTTGTTCAATTTCTAAAAGAAATCAATGACTTTAGAAGACTTCATTTCTGGATATGATGAAGCGGATTTCAAAAAAGCCGTACACATTCTACAATCTGAAAATATAATTTTTGAAGGTGACTTTCAATTCCTAAATGCCCACCTAATGCGAGATGGCAAAAGTCAAATCATTTTTGATGCGTTAAAACATTTTGGATGTGGACAGGAACTACTTTGTTTAGGTTTTGAAGTAGTTGATGAAGGGTGGATGTACAGCTTGTTTTATTTCGGTGATAAATTTGATTCAACTTCAGAAATAGAAAGAGGCGTTCAGAATCATTATAGAATAAAGAAATAAGACAGCCTTTTCAAACTATCTTATCTCTAACTCATTCTATTTCAAAGTATGTCCCAATATTGGGACACTTTTGTCGCGGTTTTGACGATTAGTGCCACCTCTTCTCTATTTTGTAACCTATTTGGCAAAAAATTAAAAGTGGCAATCTGACTTATTACCGACCCAAATACACAAACTTTACTGTTTAGTAGTATTACTAATGCAATTAACATCTCTCCACTCTTTCCACAATTTGATGTCTATATCTTGTACCCAAAACTTACCAATGGTATTCCCTCCTTTTGAGCTTTTTATTCCTGTAATTGATTCCAAGGTTTCTATATTTTTTTCTATTTCTGAGAGTAGGAAGCTTTTTTCGTCTCTATTCTCCAAATATTCTTTTATAAAGCTGTAACTAGTTTCAAATTCTTTGCATTTATCTATCCTGTTATTTTTTTCACTACAGGAAGTAATTACTATTAAACAAATAACTATTGCGAAATATTTCATAAACATGATGACTATTTTAATTAAGATTTAGACCTTTTCTTAGGAATTTGTTTTACTTCAAGCACCTCTCCAATATTAGCTGGATTCACGATTATTTCAACATTAAAAGTACCACTCTGACCTTTTTTATTAAATGGGACAATTAGAGTATTATTACCTCTACTTCTTTCACCTCTTGTGTTTCTTCTTACGCCATCTACTAGATTTCCAGCCGCATTTCCCGTTTTATGGGCATCTTTATACTCTGACATACCTCCAACTTGTTTGGAAAATTGCTCTACTAACTCATGAGCTAGAACACCAGCTGGCGACATAACATCACTTGTTTCAAACTTCTTAACGTCAGAAATATCTATAGCTTCTAAAGCAAAACTTCCAGCTAAAACATCATCAGAATCCTGTGTTATAGACACTTCTACAGTTCCTTTATCATCAATTAATCCAGTAAGTATTTTTGCCAAATTATTGGAGCCTTCGGATGCTTCACCTTCTTTATCGGTTTTATTTATAAGTAATTCACCATCATCTGAAACACTTACTTCGTGAAAACCATCTAAGCTGGTATTTAAAACATCTAAAAAGTCTTGAATTGAAGCAGTTGGCTCAGAATTTTCATCACAAGTACCACCACAATCATCTCTTATAATAACGGTGTCATCCTGACTTGCAACTGGTGCCATTCCATCAGGGTCAATAAAGAATATTGGATTATCAAATGCAAAATTATATGGCGAGTGCCTTGTCATAAGTTCTGCCAGCGGGTCGATGTTCATCCACCTTCCGAGCGAAGCGTCATAATTCCTTGCTCCAAAGTCCATCCATTCTATACCAAGTTCGGGATTATTTTCTTTCCCGTTATACCCGAAGTTGTTCGCAACGGAGTTTGAATTTGACGAAATCGCGTTATTATACCCCTTTTGTTGCAACCCAAAGGGGTAATAATTGTTCTCATCTAGGATTTCGGTCGATGAGTCGATAGCCCCGTTTAAATCCAGATCCGAGTAGGACAGTCTAACGTTCCCCAAATGATCTTTGTATTGGAAAGCATACTTAAACCCACCGTTCCCATCGGGTTCCAAATATCCTTCAGGTTGAAAAATCATTTCCAATAAGTTGTCTTTATAGATATAAGAACCAGCATAGGATGTAGAGGCTTGTACTGTCATTACATTATCAACCATGGCTTCTACAACTTTCTGCTGTTTTACACCAGTGGCATCATAAATGTACGATATTACATCACCTTAACTATGATGGTAATCGAGTATTCAGAGCAGGAAGAATGCTACCAAACTAAAAAACCCCAGCAATTGCTAGGGTTTTGGTGAGATTGTGGAGAAGATCGGATTTGATTATTTCTATATTCAGCTTCTCCTTATTTGTAATGTGCTGATTTTATTGGGATTGGTTATACGCAAATATAATAAAAAGACATCAATCTGGACCGTATTTGGACCGGTCCAAGTGGAGGAAATACTCTTGTTTGTTGGGTCTATCAAAGTTTGAAGAGACACATTGAGTACAAAAACGGTGCGTTGTTCTTATTACTATTTTATAATTTTCAATTTTATTCTCAATAGATAGAATTTTTATATTCTGTACTTTTTAGCTGTAAGGAATTGTATTACAGTTATTTGTGGCGGTACAAAAACGGTACAAACTTATTTCAGTTTGTACCGTTGTCAATTAAGGATAAAATTAATTCGGGTAGGCAACATAAAGTGAAATGGTCAAATTGCACATTGAAAATTAGTGTCAAGAAAAATCTTAGAATAAAACATTAAAAGCAAATGCCTAGATATCACGAATGGAAAGAATAATTTAATCAAGTTCACTTGAAAGTACTGATAGTATTAAAGAAAAATTAACTAACACTGTAACACCTCAAGAGGATTTAGCATACAACGTAATTCGACTTTTTAAACTACTTGCAAAGAACCTTTTATGTGAGCTTAGAAACCCTTATGTTATTTTAAGAGATTTTTACTGCTCTACTTCATAGACGGGCTATCGAGATTTTAGATCAGATGTTGGGTATATATTAGATAAAACAGGAGATAATGTCATAGATGATATCATATTTCAAGATAGGCTTGGCTTAAGGAATGTTTACTTATAAGCTAAACGATCTACCAATGGCTGTGTTGATTCACTTGTCATTAGAAACTTTATCGGTTTATTTGCTTGGCTAGGTGTAAGTAAGGGAGTAATTTTGACCACTTCTCGTTTTACAGATAGTGCTATTCAAACAGCAAAGGACAGTGAGCAACAAATTATAATACTTATTTACTGAAGCGAATTTTCTAGTTCTATTAATGAATATAACTTAGGAGTTCATAAAGACAAAAATATTGTAATAAAAATGATGGACTTAGATTACTTTGACGAATAAATACAATGAAAAAACAGAAAAAGAGTCAAGTTTTGCAAAATCTCAACATTAGGAGGTTTAAAAGATCACTTAAGACTCAACATAAAAAGCAGCAACGAACTAAACGAAAACAAAAATTCAAACAGTTTTATCCTTCTAGTTATATTCCCAGTGAGTGGCTTAGAAAAACGGAATATTTAAAAGTTCCTGCGAAATTCTCTTTGAGAGATGACTTAGAAGATGTAGTCAAGTTTATTCAACAATTTAAAGGCTATGCAAAACTCAATCACATTTTTAAGTCTGTTGATATTGATTTATCTGATGTTATCAGAATTGATACTGCTTCGGTCAGCCTACTTTTATCAACTATTAAAGAACTAGGAATCAATGATATTAATGTTGAAGGAAACCTCCCAAATGACCCCTATTGTTCAGACTTATTAATTGAATCAGGCTTCTTGGAACATATGCCCGTTATGTCTTCTTATTTAAAGTCCAAAATGAAACAATCTAACCCTGTGGACAAGAATATGATGATAATGAACGGTAAGGACAAAACCAATCATCGAGAGATTGGTAAAATCATCAAAGAATCTGTCTATAAGCTTACAGGGAAACCCGCCCATTATAAGCCATTATATGGTGTGATAGGAGAGATGAATATCAATTCTCTAGAACATGCGTACAAAAAATACAAACATTGGGTTTTTGCGGTAAGACATGATAAAGAAAATGATAAAATAAATTTTACCTTTACTGATAATGGCTTTGGGATACACAAGACCTTAAATAAGACTTTTGGAACAAAAGCATTTGAAATTTTAGGGTTAAAAAATGAAAAAGATATTGTTGAGGGAATGTTTAAGGAGGAGTATAGTTCTAGATTCAAAAAACAATTTAACAGAAACAAAGGCCTGCCTGCCATAAGAAGCCTTCAAATGGAAAATAAAGTTGACAATTTGACTGTTATTACTAATGGTGTTTACATTAATTTCGAGGATGGCATCAAAATTGACCTTAAATCAAAATTTAGTGGTACGTTCTACTACTGGGAATTAAGCAAAGAAACTTATGAAAAGTCTATCGGTAATTAAAGTTTTTGATTTTGCAGAATACCCTGGTCCTAGGTATAGGAAGCAGGGTGAGGATTCTGGAGAGTTGTTTTACAATAAAGTATTTAAGGAAGCCTTTGAGAATGCAGTTGAACTTAAAGAAGTTCTTACTATTGATTTAGATTATACCGCTGGTTATGCCCCTTCATTTATAGATGAAATTTTTGGTTCACTTGTTTATGATTTTGAATTTGACAATATCAAATCATATCTGAATATAAAATCACAAGAGGAACCCCATTGGGTTAATTTTGTAGAATTAGATGTATGGCCTAAATGGATTAAAAAGAAAAACGCAGGAGAACCTAGAAAACCTGAATAATGAATGTTTTAGATTATATTAAAAATTACTCCGCACTTCTTATAGGTATCGTAATTGGGTTTGGAATATCGCTCGTCTTCTTCCTTTTTTTCTCTGATAAAGATAATAGTATTAGAATTATTGCGGCTTTAATAAATGGGTTAGTACTAATATTAATTGCTGGCTATTTTAATAGGAGTGAAAACAGTGCTGTTTCTTTGAAAAATTATTTTCTTAGTGAGCTTGCTGAATTTAGAAATGAGTATTTTGACTTTACCGCGAGAGTAGAGTCTGGAAGTCTAAATAAGAGAGAAATTAAAACCGAGAATAAGAAACTTTCAATGTCGGCTCAGCAATTACTTCACGTACTTAAAAGAGAATTTAATATTAACAGTGAAATTATAACTCCAATATCGAGCATATTGAACATAATATCGGGTTATGACCCGTTAATTACTGGTGATAGAATAGCATATTTTGATAATATTGATGAAGATTCTTTGGTAAATCTTTCAAGGCAACAAGAATATTTACTTGCAATCAAACAAAAGGATTTAAGATTATTACTCAAAAATTTAGCCATAAACATAAATAAAGCCTAAACAAATTAACATCCTTACCAAAATATTTAAACATTTATATGAATGTTGTATAATAGACATCCCTCCTTTAATGTCAATCCTTACAAAATGAATGCTTGGATAGTTTAAACAATCAGCTTGAGTAACATTTCTTTATTTTCTGTAATTCCTCTTTTCTTTTTGATAATTGTATTAAGTGCCACCTATTTCCTTTAACGGTAATTATACCAAAAAAAAGGTCAGTTCATAGTTGCAAGATTGAAATTGCCTATCGGGTAAGTATTTGTGTCTTTCGAGAATGCTAAACACTTAAAATATGATACATTAATACTACCTTCTTCACTAGCATTTTCCCCTATGTTTGCCTATTCTTAAAATTGCACTCTTAACTTATAGATTGAAAAATAAAAAAGCTACACCTTATATCCGCATAGCTTTTCGATTTTCTATTGAGTATTGACTATTGACTATTTCTCACTCTTTACGGCACCCGTCACAGACGAGCGCTAGCGGAGGGGAAAGTGGCACACCTTACGCATACCACCCTCTATTAAATGCATATGTTAAATTATTCTTTTACAACATATTGGAATTGAATTTTAAACTATCAACTATTCTGACCCATTACCAATCCAATCAATTTCCATTACAGGGATAGGTCGACTTCTCTTTTAATTCCTTAATAAAAAATACTTCGCATTTAGTAGGAATTTTGCATAAAAAATCATCTTTTTCTTCAACTGACATATCATTATCAAAATACAAAATTAACTCCAAAGAGTTTAACTTATGAAAGTTATCAGGCAGTTTGATTTTTCTATTACCATCAAAACTCAGCTTTCTAAGCTTTGTTAATTCTACTATTTTTTTTGAAATTTTTTGAATATTGTTTTGATCTAGCCATAAATTTTCTAGATCCTTCATAAGAAACACATCTTGAGGAATTTCTTTAAGATTATTTCCTGAAAGATTTAATGATCTAACGTTACAAGAACCTTCTGTCAATTTCGCCAATCTGGATAATAAATTCTTAGTTTTACTATAATTTACCACACCATTAGAACAATCATACTGTTCATTAGGTAACTCCTTATGAGTTGCACAATTTATATGGATGGTTAATAGAAAAAATAAAATTATCTTTTTCATTTCTTTAAGTTATCTGTGTATTCTGGACCTACATTGTTTTTACTAAGATTCTTATAGTGTTTTGATCTTGTCATATTTTGCCATTTATTAAGCGCATTAAAATAATTAGTTTGAGACATATCCTCTTTTAAATATTTTACACCAAAGCTCTCAGCAAAAATCTGAGATTCACTTCTACCATATCCCAGATTTGATTCATTCATAATAATGCCGGATAACATTTTTGTTTCAAATTCAGTATTCGCTGCTCCTGGAGTACCTTCTTGATAACCATCTGACTTCGTAAAGTAATACAAAAACAACGCTGCTCCAGCAAATTCTTCTGGGAAAACTTTTTTAGCTTCTTCTAATGGATCTATGTTTAGGCCTTCTAATTGAAGTTCTCTAAACATGTCCAAGTTAACAGTGATATTACCTCCATCTGCGCCACTATCCATATTATGTCTAAGACTCATTTCGGAAATTTCTTGAATATCCCCATTTTCGTCTTCATATTCGTCAACTATCTTCTCTTCTATTTCTGGCGAAGGTCTAAAAAATAATCCCCAACTTCCATCACTTTTTCCAACTTTAAAAATCATCTCAGAAGAATGTAACTCTCCAAAAGCCTTATCAAAAGTTTTTGAGTTTTTTCTTAACCAGTGTATCGCACTACCAATCAATTCTCGATCTTCGTTTGATAAATTATCTGCAAATTCAACTCTAGCTCCATCTGGATCAACATACACAATAGGGTTGTTAAGTGTATAGTTATAAGTGGAGTAGTTTAAATACTTTTCAGCCAATGGATCAATATTCATCCATCTACCCAAACTAGCTTCGTAATTTCTTGCGCCAAAATCATACCATTTTAATCCTAGCTCAGGATTATTTTCCTTTCCATTGAAGGCAAATTTCTCTGCCATCGAGTTCGAGTTAGGAGATACATCCGTATTGAACCCTTTTAACTGAAGTCCAAATGGGTAAAAATGTTTCTCACTAATTATCTCAGAGGAGCTTATCGTTCCATTTCCATCACTATCCGCATAGGTAAGGCGAATATTCCCTAAATGATCTTTATACTGATATGCATATGTAAAAGAACTTCCCTGAGGCTCAATATAACCTTCAGGTTGAAACATCATTTTTAGGACAGGACTTGTATCAGAGGGCTGTTGTTCATAGATTTTATCCCCTGCATACTGCGTTACAGATGTTGTGTTATCTGTATTGTTTTGAACTGTCTTCTGGAGCTTTATGCCCGTGGCAGTATAAATATACGATATTATTCCGTTTTCTCCTGTGGTGGTAGTTCCTCCGCCACTACCAGTATCATCATCTACCAATAAGAAGTCATCCATATTGAAAAAATAGGTGCCACTTCCTCTATTATTCGTTTGAAAGTTGATGTAATGATTCCCATCGTCATTAGTAATGAATGTATAAGTGTGAGTTCCATTGCTATGAATGATATACTCATGTTCTGGAGTTCCGATATTTCTTCTAATATCTAATTTTATTTGCTCCGTAGCTCCTAGATTACTAATCGTAAAACTAATGGTGTGGGCGTGTCCTGATATTAAATCTTCCTGTATGTACGCACCGGGAAAATCTACTCCTTTTTCAAGTTGCACTCTTAGCGTTTGTGACTGTATTGTTGGAGCATTCATCCCAGGATAGGCTTGCCAAGGGGCAACGGTTCCATCAGAAAAATCATCTTGAAATACTGTTGTGCCTCCAGTAGTGCCTGTAGTAGTTTGTTCTGTATCAATAAATACTTGGGTTGGTAAATTAAGATAATTGTAGGTGATATTAGTAATTCCTTTATTTGTATCTTGAATCATATTGCCATTGAGGTCATATTGATAATCTGACCCCGTTGTGTTTCTATCAATAAACCCTTCTTCTAATGTAGGTGTATAATCACTAATGGCCGAGGTAGCATTACTCTCTGTCACAGTTTGTAATTGATTGCCTTGATATGTATAATTTATGTTATCCCAAATTGTTACAAAACCTTCAGTGTTTATATCCCCCGTTCTAAAAATACCTTTTATATTCCCATTTTTGTCATATCCTGTAATTTGCTCTTCGTATCGCAAATCACCATTGGGTGTGCTGCCATTATTTGGTTCATAAAACACGGCATCCATTAGTCTATTCAAGGCATCATATTCATAATTATACCCTTTAATATTGTCTTCATCAACATTCGACGTTTTCCAAAGAGTTTCGGCTATATTCCCATTGTATAAGGGTACAGCATTAGAGTTAGGCTGTGTATTAACTTGCGTATAATTAATTTTAAAATTGAAAAGTTTATTATTGGTTATAGCATTAACATCATTGATATCAGTGAGCCATCCTCTGATATTATATTTGTAGTCAATATTTTGTAGTGCATTGGTGGCACTAGCCAACCCCCCAACATCTTTCTGAGTAAGTTGACCTAATTCATCATAATGGTTTTCTGCAATTAATTCAAATGGCTCGTTGTTTACTTTTTGTAGATGTTTTTTTAGTCTATTTTGATGGTCATAGGTAAATTGATCTTCTATGGTGATGGTATTGCCACCCTTAGAGTGAATAGCGATGACCTTTTTTGCATTTCCAACAAAATCTAAAACCGTGGCTACTTTATCTGTGGTTCCTAAATAACTATTGTACGAAGCAGCGTATATTGGTCTTCCTTTGGCATCATAACTCGTATACCCAACAATCCAATCATTTGTCTCTAAGACCTTAATTTTAGATCCTGTCGAAAGCCCTTTAAAATTAATAGCTAGAGGCTGTTGATTTTCAGGGTTCCAAACAAGAGAGGATGTAGGGTTTATGGTTAATCCTCCATTATAATTCCAATCAAAATTATAATCGTCGTAATAATTTACAGTAAGTGTTTCTATATTAGTTGTGGGGTAAACATTATTTGAATAATAAACATCAGTGCCCCCAATCGCATTAACTGTAGTGCTTTTAGACTCATTAAAAGTGGCTTGTGCATCTACTTCGGCTTGCATAAACGCCCTTGTACATGCTGTTGTCATACATCCTGATGGTTCAACCTTACCCGTATAAATAACTCTATTAAAAGCGTCGTATTTAGTGAATAACCACTCATTATTTTGTCGCTGCAAAGCATCTTGAGTTAATACAGGTCGATCTAAATTGTCATATACGATGTATTCCCATCCTTTTTGAGGGATTTTCTTTTCAATTAACCGGTTACGATGATCATATTTATATTGATAGCACAAGTTATCAAGTAGCGCGGTGTCAAAATTTGATGATTGTATCAAATTTGAATTGAATAAGGTAGCGGTATTATTAATTGAACCACCTTCTCCGGTTATAACAAGCCACCCGTTATTTATTTCTAAAGAATAAGTACCGTTGTCTCCATTTATAGTTCCAATTATTACATTTGGAATAGCAAAAGGCAATTCAACAATGTTGCCAGTCTTTAAAGTAGGTCCATAACCTCCGCCTACTATTAAATTTACGGTTGTTGTTAAAACGCCATGTGAAAGATCAAACTGTATACTCCCATTATCAATAAGTGCAGGCTTTTGGTAATTGTCAAAAAGAATTTGTTTTCCGTCTACAGTAACCGTTCCCGCGTCATATGCGCCATTAAAAGCCTCAGGGGTTATGACAAAAGTCAGATTGCCAAAGTCATCATACACATATTGAGTGTCATGCTTGATGCCATTATTATAGGTACGCTTTAAGATTACTTGCCCTTGCTTATTTTTATATTCTTCAACAGTAAAATCGTTATTAGATGCGGGTGACCAATTCTCATCTTTAGTTATATTTTTATACACATTGTTTGCGGGGTAATACCCGTCAAAATATAGATAAGGGGCTTCCTGGTTATTATTACTAAACCCAACACGGAAAAGCTTTACAGCATCGGCCTCAGAATTGCTCGAATAATCAAACTTTATGGTGTGATCATTATCACTTTCTGGATCCACTTGCCATGCAACTCCTGGTGCACCTTGTTCAAGAGGTCTGTTTAAAGGAGATGCTTCAAATGATATTTCGGAAAATGGGTTGACTGTGTATTCATATTTGGATGAATTATAAAATGACTCGATGTTAGTTTTTAGTTGATTTTGTGCATTAAAATTCAGGTAATCGTCATTAGAAACTTCATTTAAAGTAGCATATGGGAGATACTGTTTTGGTGTTTTTCCAAACTCATCATATTCTATATGTTGAATAATATTCTGCTTATCTCCACCCGCCTTAGCAGAGACTGTTTGTATAGTTTTTCCGAGACCATCATAATATGTAATTTGTTCTATTTTGTCGTCTGGTGTCACATTAAATACATTAGCTAAAGCTACAGGTGATTTAAAAGACGTTGTCTTAACATAATTCTCTGTTAAAGTTTGGCCGAAAACTAGTATCGGAAAAAAAATGGCAAAAATATATAGTAAATTTTTCATCTGTGTTTCAATTAATAATTATTGTTTGTAGTTGTACTCATTATGACTAAGCACTTTTCCGTTTTGATCAACTACGTACTCCAATCTATTCAAAGAATCATACTTATACTCCAGGGTATTTCCGTTCTGATCTGTTACCGTTGAAACTCCTATTAGTGGACGATATGTGTAACTTGTTATTATTACCTGAGGAAGGTTATCTCGAATACTTTGAATTGCTACCTGAAGATCCAATTCACTTAAATTTTGGAAATTAGTGCTATAATTGTATTGAGGGTCGATTGCATTTAAGGCCTCCGAAAAAGTTGCATTTTCAATTTTAGCAACAGGATACCTATGACCATAACCATAAAGGACGCTTATGACTGTCCCATTACTTTTTCTCAATTGAGTTACTTTTCCCCTATTATTGTAGGAGTCAAAAACTAATCTTTCTTCCACCGAATTTTCACCTTTTGCAATCTGTATAGAAGATTGTTTATATCCGTTTTGAATTTGAGAATAGTTTGTTTTTTTAACTTGCAAAGTATGAGTGTTCTTATTCGAAATAGTCATCACTGGATTTCCAATTTGATTTATCGACTGCATATCTTGAAACTGACTCTCACCATTGATCAAATCATCGTACGGATATATATATTCTGTAGTCAACGTATCGCCCTCGCTGGAATAGGTAAGTGACTCAACTAACATGTATTTATCATTGTATGAAAAAACTTTTTTAGTTTCTACCCCTTGAAGTAATTCTGTTGTTCTCTTAAGGTATGAATCATATTCGATTTCCCTATATGGCCAAAAATCAAACATCTCTAAATGCGCGTAAATATCGTTAGGCAGAACAGGGTTCTCAGGATATGAACTGTATTCGAAATTAATTGACAATTCTAATTTGCGAGCAATTTTAAAACTCCATGGATGTTCATCATTCTCATCTATTTTGGCATTAGAGTGATAAGTACCAGAATAATTACTTAGTAAATTATGTAACACAATATTTTTACCACTTATGTAATTCAAATTCTCTTTGGATGCGACAACAACGGGGGAGTCTGCATAGATATAACCTGTTGGCCCGTTGACCGGAGAAATTTCAGTAATTAAATTCGTCGAGTCGATTTCAACTGGCGTACTTTCCGCAACAATATACTCTCCCTTTTTGATTGACTTTATCTTGTGAAATGACTTAGGAAGATTCGGATATTGATACGTTGTATTTCCTAATAGTGTATGATATTTTGATATAGTTCCTCCGTTTCCATCAAACACTTTAACCTGTTGATAATAAACAGGGACTCCGTCACTTTCATTTAAAAAGCTAAAAGCCCGAAGACTGAAAGCTTCCTCACTCCATTCGAAAGCTGAAGGATTCTGTTCCGGATCAATTATGGAAAGATTGTGCGTCCAACTTTCATTTGGTCTATGATTCAATACTCCGCTAGAAAGTCCTTGATCATCGGTGTAGGAGAAATTCCTTATAATGTTTTTGCCCTCTAAGGGTGTGTTCGTTATGCTTGCAACCCTAATCCCTCCAACACTTTTATCGATATAACGAGGTGCATTCTCATTATTAGGATCTGAAGGTTCTTGATACCATTTTAAGTGAAATCCTGATGAAATGCTTCCTTGGCTAAAAAGTAAGATGTTGCCAGTGTCATCAGGCTGGTCAAAATGTGGGTTTGTTGTTATCACTATTTCATAAACACCCGGAAGTAGTACAAAAATTCCTTCACTTGAACCAGATTGATCAATTTCCCACTGACCTTGGCAACCAAATTGATTATTGGAATTAGAATAAGGACACCCATCAGGTCCATATTCAACAAAGAAATTAGGAGTAATTGGTGGATTAGGGTAATAAACGCATTGTTCACTTATTGCATTTGGCACTTTTAATTTTGATCTAGCGTCTCTCATCACAGAAGGGTACCACGTACTATTAATTGGAGGGGAGGTAAAACAATCATTTGCATTGTACGTAGCTCCAGACTCCGCTATTTTAGTCATACTCATTCGAATATAATTTCCTAAGGCTAAATCACCTTGTATAAAATGGGACATCTGAGCTACCACGGGTTCAGTTATTGTAACCGTATTAACAATATGCCTCTCTGAATTATTCTCTGAAGGGTTTAATTGTACAAAAACACTATTATTAAAAATAGGCGCCTCAGTTCCACTAGTTCCAGGGACGTATAATTCCTTAATTTGATTCTGTTCATAAGATATACTAGTTGTGCCTCCAGTAGGGTATTTGATAGTTTTCAGGGCACCCAAACGAGTATTGATGAAGTTAGGCGATTTATCCGCATTGTAGCCATTTATACCCATGTCAATAGCGGCTGTATTATTTGCCCCATTGTAAAATTTCCAAAAATCTTGAGCCAAAGGAGGGTTGTTTTCGGCTTCATAAAAGCCAGGTATAGAATTTCCTGTCATTGTTAGATAATAATCAAACTCGTAGAAGTTTTCATTGTTTTTATTTACATATTCTAATAAGTCTCTATTTCCAAAATGTGACAGATCATATTGGTCTATTAGGTTGTTATTGAAATCCTTAATTTTGATTTGGTTGTATAGAGTCCTATTACCAATCGTAGAATACAGAAATTCTATATTACCTTCAGGAAATTCAATTTCCTCCAACAATAATCTATTTACCTGCGTGGCACGAATAGCGTGATTATAACCTTCTGCAACTGGAAATAACCCGGCCGCATAAGGCCCTTCATCTATATTCCAATACCATATGGCTCCAGCAGCAGCGAAATTATAATCAATATAGTTCTGAGGCTGTGAATAATGAAAAACAATCTTTTCTCCATTCAGATATTCCACTTCTTTTAACAACCAACCATTGACGTTGTCTTCCACACAAGGTGCTGTACCCCCCTGTTCACAAAATGTTACTTCCTGTTCAGAGAATAAATATTTTATCCCGTTATCATCCGTGAGTAGAAAGCTTTGGACTTTGTGATGTACTGTCGGATCCATTGTAATATCAAGCTCATAATTATTCTTGTGAAGGAAATAAGGTACCACCATTTGTTGTACAGAATCATATCTTAGTTTGAAAGAAACACTTATACCTCCAACTGTCAAAGAGTATTTATCTACCTCAGAATCATACTCTCCATCTCTAAATTTTTTAAAATCTTCAAAATCCATCAAATGTTTTGTCCAATTTCCATCAGAAAAATTTGGTATTTTACTTTTTATATTATTTACCCCGTAGTAGCCATTTTCATGTCCATCGGGAAGACCCCGAATTTCACGTCTCACGGCACCATAGGCGTTTAGGCCCCAACCTAGTCCAAAGAGTGAAGGTTTACCTTCGGCAATTAATCCACCATAACTGTAACCTAAACTTACAGGCCACAAATTGCCATCTACACTAATACTATGAATGGGGATATCAAAAACCATTTTACCATTTGCAGTATTAATAGGTATGTCGCCATAGGTTCCTAAACTAGCTGTTGCAGGATTTGTTGGGGTAACTTGTGGAAGCTCTTGAGCAAGGACTAAGTTCCCGAAGAAAAGCAGGATTAACGACAGACAGCTAAGAGTATTATTAATGTAGTTCATAAGATTTATTATAATTCATTAAGAATTCAATAAATCTAGGGCTGTACATTTTAGATTCAAGTAGCTATTTATTAAACGTTTATATTCGTTGAATAAGCGTCGGCAATTTTAACATTAACGTACAGCAATATAACTTAGATTAAATATCACGTCAACACCTCCAACAATTGTCCCAACTTGACACGATTTCTTGTTGATACATTCACATTTTGACGATTGCTTAGGGTAATGGTTTCCTTTCTAAAAATGCTATCGATGTGTTGTATATTGATCAGTTCAGATCGGTTGGCTTTAAAAAAACCTCGATTGGCTAGAGATTCCTCATAAAATTTGAGGCCTTTGGTGGCAAGAAAGCTACTGCCATTGGCAAGTATAAAAGTGGTGTAATGAGCTTCTGCTTTGGCGTGAATAATGTCATTAATAGGGATAGAATTATACGATTCTCCCACTTGAATCAAGATTTTGGAATTGAGAAATGAATTTGGATGGTTAACATAGAAAAAAGGATTTCCTTTTTCAGAAATGGGTGTTGAGCTCATTTAATAAATAATTAATGGTTTCTTAAATGACCTTAGGGGGAGTCACGGTTTAAATCTATTTTTATTCATTAGTACATCCTAGCAAGGATTAGCGACAACATGTATTACAATTAGTAAATGTTA
The DNA here is from genome assembly GCA_964549485.1 of uncultured Flavobacteriaceae bacterium. Classification (GTDB taxonomy): domain Bacteria; phylum Bacteroidota; class Bacteroidia; order Flavobacteriales; family Flavobacteriaceae; genus Dokdonia. The sequence continues at coordinate 1,354 of CAZJWI010000064.1, read as the reverse complement.
GCTTTGAGTTAGTAAATGGTATGCTACAAATAAAAAGGTTGGATATGGGTCGTACAAATCGGATTTGAAGCCAAAATGTCATAAGTTTTAAAATATTGTAATGAGCTTCTGATTTACAAATGATTGTGCTTATTAATAGAAAATATGGCAATATGTTAAAGGGGTATTTGCCCTATCAACTATTCGATTTTTACTTAATAATTTCTAGTCTTTAAACTCTTGATTAAATCGCAAAAACAACAGTGTAAAGTCTTTTTAGGAAATAGAAGATGTAGATGTCCTAATTTCTATTATCGTAATACATTACCTAGTTCAAACATGGGTAAATACATCGCAATAAGTATCGTTGCTACAATAATGCCTACTATTAGAATAATTAAGGGTTCTAATACAGTTGAGAATTGTTTAGATCTACGCAGCAATTCTGATCCATACTGCTCGTTTAATCGCTCAAAGACAAAGGCAGTTTGATTTGTTTCTTCGGCTACTCGAATTAATGCAATCATTTTGGCGTCAAAAATTGAATGTTTTTGTAAGGCTTGGCTTAGGCCTTTGCCGTGGAGCAAATCTACTTGTGCTTCTTTTAATGCCTTAGACAAGGGGTAAAATGAAATCATTTTTTGTGCTAACTCCACACTTTCTGGAATCGATACTTTAGCGCTTACCAGCATCGAGACTGCTTGAGTAAAACGTGCCATATGCGCCAATTTGATAAAAGGGCCTATCAGCGGCAGCCGAAACAATAATTTGCCGCTCCATTTTTTATAAATAGCTGTTTGAGCATATACCCTTTTTGAAAGTAATATGAGCAGAAGGGTAAAAAGGAAATAGTACCCATAGCTGCCCACCCAGTGAGAAAGTGAAACAACCCATTGTGTGATAAACGGAAGTTCTACCTGATTTTGCTGAAAAATATCTTGAAACATAGGTACCACAAAGCGCAACATAAACAAAACAGCGAGCGTGGCTGTGGCCAAAACGATGCTGGGATAGGTAAGAGCGCTAATAATATGACGCCGGTGTTCATTTTTTCTTTGGTAATAAGCACTCAAAGAAGCGATCACTTGCGCCAAGGTCCCAGTTTGCTCGCCAATAGAAACGGCATACTGTTCATAAAAGGTAAAATCTCTATCCGATTTAAATAGCTCAGATAAATCCTTTCCTTCTAAAAGTCCTTTTGACAATTCTAATAGTCGTTCCCGATCTTTGGTTTTCTTTTGTGTTTCGGCCAATAGTTGTAGGGCATCTTTAAGACGAATCCCTGAGGTAAGTAAAACGCTTAACTCTGTATACAAAGCCTCTTTTTTTTTGGATCCAAAGCCAGGTCCAAAAAGATGAATCTCTTTTTTTAAAA
>CAZJWI010000063.1:0-2318 GCA_964549485.1 uncultured Flavobacteriaceae bacterium | reverse complement strand
AAAAAGGCGCTTAGGGGCAAGAAAATACTATTATTGGCAAAACGCTCTCCAATGTTTGCAGTTTCGGGATTGGCGTCTTGTCTGGTTTCTCCAAAATTAAAACCGATATCAGCCTCGGTAAACAATTGCCACTTGTTCTGACCAAAAGTGCGGTCATAGAAAAATTTGGTCTCCCAAAATACACTGCGCTTATCGAGATAGGCAGCATTGGGTAGATCTTCAAATACAGGAATAAATAGAGAAGTAGTAAACGAAAAATTCCCAATGTTTTTAAAGGGCTGTATGCGTATAGAAGGTGCAATAGTGGTCAAACCACTTCGGCTGGTAGTGCCATTATTTTCAAATTGTAAGGCATCTAGAGCCCCGGCACCCCCAAAGGTATTGGCACGCACCTGAAAGATAAAACCCAGGTTTACTCTAGCGTTTTTACTAACGCCTGTAAAAATCTCTGTAGTATTGGTAAAAAAGGTTTCTCTCGGGATCGTTCTAGATGTGCTACCACCATCGGTTTGTTCGGTTTGGGTATAAATACTATTAAAAAATTTAATATCCCATTGACCCTTTCGCAAGAGCTTAGAAGGTGTAAACTCTTGAATGTTTGTCAAATTTGGGGTAGTATCTATCTCTTGTGCAAAAAGTCCAAGAGATAGACAACATAGAATTGTTAGTAGGATTGTTTGTTTCATAAAGCGTGTTGATTGAAAAAAATAGCATACCTCCAACAGCCACTAAGTAGTTTGCAGCTATTTATATCGGTAGCGTTACCATTAGTTTTGTTGATTGAGCGTCCAGTCGTATGGATAATAGGATACCCTTGTTTTTTCTGGGATAGGGTTTTTTCTAAACCTATTAATATATTGAATCACAGTACCATTTCTGACAAAATCTTCTCTATACCACTCAAAAATTTGAGACAGCTGTACCCTTTTTCCTTTTGTTCTGATAAATTCGGTATCATTAAGCGCCAATTGGGTCTGGGTTTGTAATTGAGACTCCAGAGTATCGGGCAGATAGGCTTGATCAATTATGGGAGGACATCCTAAACCAGCACAGACCAAAACAAAGTGAAAACGGGCCTCTTCTGGGAACTGGGCTCGTAGTTGTTTGTTTTCAATATCATTGAGAGTGATGTTTTTTCCTCCAACCTCATAGGTAATGGTGTCAAAAAATCCATTGACTTTTAACGGAGAGCTTACAGGGTAATGATTGATGATACCTTTGATCACCGCCAAATTGTATGTATTTATCCAAAAAGCCTGATACTTTGCCTTTTGACTTGGACTCACCTTTATATTTTTGGCCAGTTTCAACAAAGCGTCTAAGGTCTCTGGCTTTTGAGCTATCGCTTTATAATCAACCAATCCATTAGAAACATACTGCCCAGAAAAACGATCAGATTCTTGGAAAAATGTCGAGAGATCTTGCGCTTTTGAAGTTGACAGTGCAAGTGAGAATAGTAAAAGAGTTAGTAGGCGCATATTCTATTTTTTTATTGTGGCTTAGGTCGCCTTAATCCATCCTTGCTTACACAGAATTTATTTTTTTTTAAAGGAAGTTAGATAAGGTCCTACTACAACAGGCTATTTATAATATATCTAAATAGCTGATCGCTTGTAAAGTTTACTATCTTTAGTTCGACACACCCACAGAATCAATAATGGCTTTATCCATGAAAATGGTTAAAAGCTAAACATCGCAACGAGCTATTGGCTATATAGTATCCTTGATTTATCAAAAACAGATCCATATATGGAAGAACACATTGTAATTATTGGCAACGGCATTTCAGGTGTTACCACGGCCAGACACATACGAAAATTATCAGATAAAAAAATAACTATTGTATCGGCCGAGACGGATCATTTTTTTTCGCGTACTGCCCTGATGTATATCTATATGGGGCACATGAAATACGAACATACCAAGCCCTATGAAGATTACTTCTGGTCTAAAAATAAAATCGATCTTAAACGGGGTTATGTTACAACAGTAGACACAGACTCCCAATCGCTTCAGTTTAGCGATGGTACTCACTTAAGCTACGATAAGTTAGTGCTCGCCCTAGGGTCAAAGCCCAATAAGTTTGGATGGCCAGGCCAGGATCTAAAAGGTGTACAGGGGCTGTATTCCAAACAGGATTTAGACATGCTCGAAGAAAATGCACCAGATGCCAACAGTTGCAAGCGCGCGGTTATCGTAGGTGGAGGTCTAATAGGTATAGAAATGGCAGAGATGCTACGTTCGAGAGATATCCCAGTTACCTTTTTGGTGCGCGAGAAGAGTTTTTGGAATAGTGTTTTGCCTGAAGGCGAAAGTGC
>CAZJWI010000062.1:0-2338 GCA_964549485.1 uncultured Flavobacteriaceae bacterium | reverse complement strand
CCTCCATCTTCTGCTGGACCAATAACAAAGTTATTGTCTTTTAATTGATGAAAAGCTCATGGTGTGGAATTTATTGAATTTTAGTAGATGGGTATTCATTGCTTTAGAAGGTCTTTTGCCGTTTAAATTATTGAAATATTGAATAGGTAAATTAGACAATAAAGTCAAAAAGCTTGCCCTTTGCTTTTTTTTCAAAGGAAATAATAATTACGAAATAATAAAACGGTTTGGAATCCTAATGAAGCCTTTAAGGCAAACACATGATAAATAGGCTATATAAAGGTAATAATAGATAATTCACATATGCCAATATAAAGTATAGGAGATATGAATGAGAGGTTGCAGAAAATGATTTTTCGAGGGAATAAATATGAAAATAGAATTCTTAGGAATAAAGAATATAAACGAAGTACATAAACATGAGTCATCCCGAATTTTGAGCTAGGAAGAAAAAGAGACACCAATGGATGGCAATTCTCAAGCGGTAAATCGGTATCGAAGCATTTCGGTACCGATTTCCTGTTCTATGACACCATTGCTTAAAGAATCCTTGTATCCAGCTGCTCCATCCCCTGATGAGTCGAAGTAAGAAGTCATAAACAAGAGCAACAATGGCCAGCAATTTGAGTCGATTTTCCCACCACCAAAGTCTTGGAGATTGTATAGCTAATTCTGATTTACAAACCCTGAAGCCTTGTTCTACTTCCCATCGATGGATGTAGGAGAAGAAAATTTCCCAAGCTGTATTTTTATTGTTAACAGGAATGCTAGTGAGTATATACATTGGGCTATTGAAGTGGTGCTTATCTCTTACAATGACCAACCATACTTCTTCATCAGGGAATTGAGGATGGCTTACTTCAGTCCAGGCAATAGAAATGCATTTAGTCTTACAACGCTGTTTGTCTTTGACGATTTTGCTGGAACGCCCCTTAAAGGAACGAGCTAATAAATGGGTTTTCTTTTCTCCTTTTTGTATATGTTTTAAAAGATGATTTTTCTTCCAGCGAATGATAAAGTCCTGTTCAAAGTCAAATAGCCATTCCAGCGTTTTTGTGTTGGCGTAGCCTCGATCCATCACATGGGTGAGCCGACCTAACTGCTTGTTAATAAGACTCAATAGGCGATACATGATGTTGGATCCATCTTCTTTAAACTTTCCCCGAGTTGTCCACCAACTCATTTGACAAACGCTGGGTACTCCACCAATACAAGATAACATCACGGCCGTCCATTTAAAACCGGGCACACAAACTCGTCCCATAGGAGGACAATAAAACCCACGTTTGATTTTCATCATCCGTTGTGCCGTAGTACTAAACACACTACACAATCCCTGGATAAACCAACTCTCTGGTTTTTCGATTCGGGAATCATCCCAAAGCAGCAAGGGGCGCAAACCATATTTTTGCATCTCTGCTACTCTTTGTTTTGTCCGCTCAAAAAGATAATCATCTATGAGGTGATGGGTCCATTTTTTACTCCTGAGCAAATTACTAATTCGTTTGGTTCCTGCCGGTGCGTGAGCAGGACCACAAATGTATGCCCCCAACTCACTAAGCAATAAGCCCACTTTGGTATGACGGAATATTAAAATGCTGATAAATAAATCATAGAAGGTACGAACCAGCCGCTTGTCTATTTGGCAATCAAGCCGTTCACTAACTGGTCGTAGATAGGATTGTGCTTGTCTCAATATAAATGTAGACGAATTTGTATTATTGCTTGACTTTGATGTACTTTGTATGTGTTCTTTGAACATAGCCCCTTGTGATTTGGTGTGGTTAGATACCCAAATATACAAGGGGTTTTACCGTTTCCTCAAAAAACAAGCATCCCGAACTTTCCAACTTTGGAAAATTCGGGATGACTCATGTATAGGGTCTTAAAGCTGTGGTGACTTATTACTTTGTCCTATCCTTTTGTTTTGCTTATTGCTTAACCCAGCGTTTAGTTTGTATCCCTTCCTCATTTACCAATTTAAACCAATAGGCTCCAGCTGGTAATTCCGATGTTGATATGAGGTGTTGGTCTGACCCGTTTCTACTTTCCAGATTATAAATCCCCAACTGCCGTCCACGAGCATCGTAGAGTTCAAGTTGGAAAGATCTCGTTTTTATATCTTTCAACAATACATTCACATCGCCATTACCTGGATTTGGACTTAAGTCAAAACTAAAGGTGTTATCCTCTTCACTAGTGCTTATAACAACGACCATAACTGATTCTGAAAAAGTATTCGTTCCACATTCATTAGTCACTTCTAAGGTAATGGTATAATCACCACTCTCTGTGTACGTATAAGAAGGACTTTCATCTGTGCTGCTACCCCCATCTC
>CAZJWI010000061.1:0-33889 GCA_964549485.1 uncultured Flavobacteriaceae bacterium | reverse complement strand
TCCAATCTTTGGGCTCTATCTTCTCATCACGAGCAATACGTGCTTCAAAAATGGCTTCTAAATTTTTTACTTCTTTTTCACTCATAGCGGTATGTCTTTTTTTACTGTTCTATCATGGCTTAACCATTAAATAACAGCTTATTACACATCAAAATTTACTTTCACGGCTGTGGTTGTTGGTACTGCTTGGCAACTCAGTACTAATTGCTGAGCCACCTCGTCGGGTTCTAGCGCATAATTCACTTTCATCTCTACATCACCAGCTTCAACCTTACATTTGCAGGTACTACAAACCCCTCCTTTACAGGCAAAAGGCAAATCGGCACCAGCATCTAAAGCTGCGTCCAAAATATTGTCAAAATCGTCGGTCATGGTAAAATGAAATTCTTTTCCTCCATCGATGATGGTCACCTCCACGCCGTCAATTTGCTGCTGGGCCAGACGGGCCATTCTTTTCTTATCGGCTTCTGTAAGTCCAGAGACAAATAACTCGTAGTGCACTTTATCTCTTGAAAGGCCTGCTGCCACCAAACTATCTCTTATCAAAAAGATCATTTCTTCGGGCCCACAGATAAACACTTCATCGGTAGTGTCTACATCGATAAGCGTTTGAGTCAGGATATTTAATTTGTCTGCGGTAAAGCGGCCATTAAACAGCTCGATATCCCGTTGTTCTTTGGTCAAAAAATAACAGATCTCTAAACGTCCAAAATACTGATTTCTCAACTGTTCGATCTCTTCCTTAAAGATAATAGATTTGACCGTACGATTCAAGTAAAACAATTGGACTCTTGCCTCTGGCTCCAGGGCCAAATGCGTTTTTATCATAGAGAGTATAGGTGTGATACCACTCCCTGCCGCAAAGAAGACATATTTCTTTGGTTGTTCTTGGGCTACCTCAACTCCAAATTTACCAGAAGGTGCCATCACTTCTAGTGTATCTCCTGGCTTGAGTTTTGTATTTACAAAAGTAGAAAACACCCCGCCAGGTATCTGTTTGACTGCTACTTGCCATCGTTGTTCGACTGGGCTAGAACACAAACTGTAAGACCGTCTTACCTCATCTCCATCAATGGTGGTCTTTAAGGTAAGATGCTGGCCTTGTCTAAAGGCGAACTCCTGATATAAAGCTTCTGGAATATCAAATGTTATAACCGAACAATCATCCGTTTCCTTATAAACATCAGAGACAAGTATCTTGTAGAATTGAGCCATATCAAAAGTTATAAAGACAAAACTAACAGATGTTAGTTCAAATTTCAACAAAATTGTGTTAAAACTCTATGCGACCACGCCCTGTAAAAGGATTTCGCTTAGATCTTCTATAAGTTTTTCCTTCTTTAAATCTGCTTTTTTAGGGATCCACAAATACAAATTGCGCAACGTACTCAAAATAGAAAACAAAAGAATTTCGTGACTTACTACCTTTAAATCACCAGCTTTTTGGCCCTGTAGAACTATTTCGCGAAAGCGCTTTTCATATTGATTGCGAAGCTTGAGATAGGTATCGAGCTTATCTTCCAAATGCATCCAGTCATTATTGAGGGTAGCCATTTTAAAAGGATTGTCGGCGGTTAAGGTGATATGCTGAGCTACCACAGCCTTTAGTTTGTCTGGAGCAGTTGTTTGGGTAGCTGCAATTTCTTCTATGCCTTCGGTAAAATCTTCGGCTAAAGACATAATGATTTCGGAAAGTATTTGCTGTTTGGAACTGATATGATTGTATAAACTCGCCGCTTTAATACCCAGCTCATTGGCCAAGTCACGCATGGTAACAGCACTGTATCCCTTTTGTCTAAAAAGACGGGCAGCTACATCGATTATTTCGGTCTTTCGATTGGTGGTTCCTGCTTTCATTTTAGGAAAGATAGTAATTATTCTAATCATCCACTCCAAGTAACTAAAGCTACACCTCAACTCATTCTGTTTGAAATTGCGGTAGCTATACTTATATTTAGCCAAAATACAGATATGGGCATTTTAAGTAGTTTATTTGGTAATAAAACCAAAAAAATCAATGATTTTGCAGAGCGAGGGGCTGTAGTGGTTGATGTGAGAAGTAAGGCAGAATACGACCAAGGCGCTATACCAGGATCAAAACACATACCGCTTCAACAAATCGCGGCCAAAGCCGACAGTATTAAAAAGTGGGATAAACCTGTGATTACCTGTTGCGCTAGCGGTATGAGAAGTGGTTCGGCGGCATCTATTTTAAAATCAAGAGGTGTTGAAGTAATCAATGGCGGCAGCTGGTTTTCGCTACACAATAAACTCGAAGCCCAGAAGGGTTAAATCAAATTGTGTCTTTTGGCCTTTTGCACCGCCTCCATCTTGCTGTGCACCTGCAACTTTTTATAAATATTCTCAATGTGTTTTCTCACCGTACTTGGTGACACAAATAGATGTTCGGCAATGACGGTATAACTCAGGCCTTTTGACAATTGCTCCAATACCTGCTGTTCTCGTTTGGTCAGACTCACTGTCTCATCAAGCTGTTTATCTTCTGTAAGGATAGGGTTGCGCAGTAAACGCAAAGTTTTTAATGCAATTGAGGGTGTCATCGCTGCGCCACCGTCTAGGGTATCTCGTATTCCATCATACAAGGCTTTGGGCTGTACTTCTTTTAGAAAATAGCCATCTGCACCTGCCTGTATGGCTTTGAATACATGATCATCGGCGTCAAAAACGGTGAGCATTATGATTTTGATATGTGGATATTTTTGTTTGACCAGAGCTGTGACTTCAATACCATTTTGAGTAGGCATTTCAATATCCATCAATATGATATCCAAATGCGGATTTTGAGCCAGCTGTTCAAGACAGGCTTTGCCAGAGGTGGCCGTCCATTTAATAGTGACATCTTCAAAAAATGCCAACTTATCACAAACGGCTTTAATTAAAAAGCTATTATCATCAACTATTCCAATTTTGATCTTCATCGTTTCGTGTCGCTTTAAAATATATCCTCTAAATTGTACAATCTAAAGTCATAGGTATCTATTTTACGGAATCTCTCATGTTTTCTTTTTTGAAGAAATGCTAAGCGAGATTCCCAAATTTGCATACGGTAAAGGTGTTGCTGCTTTTGTTCTTTTCGCTTAAAGCGAAATCGTAACACCACTCCCAAAACACTCCAAAAAAACAACAATGCCACAGATTTCATTTGCAATCACCCTTTGAGGTAAAATTAGAAAATCTGCCTAAGCCAAAGTATACGACACTTGTCGTATTATAGCGCTAGGCCATTGGCAGGCTTAAGGTGACGACGCTTCCATCTGCATTAGCGCTAATGTCTAATTTGCCATCGATATCTTGTGCTCGCCTTTTCATGTTGTTTAGCCCGTTACCATGATCGACCTCAGTTATAGCAAAACCTCCACCATTATCAACAATTTGAATTACCAATTGGCTCTTTTTGTCCATATATATCCCTATGGTATCTGATGAGGTATGCTTGAGTGCATTATTGACCGCCTCTTGAATAATACGATAAATGTGCACGCCCTCCACAGCTGTGAATGCATAATCCAAAGCTAGCGAGTCTGAAATATTAAAGTCAAATGTTGTATTGGGATAGGCTGTGGTGGCTTGTGAAATTAATTGGGCAATACGCGCTTGCAAATCGCCTACGGTAATGGCCTCTTTGTTCATGGCCCAGATAGTATCACGCAATTCGTTGATGGTATTTCTTGTAAAGTCTCCAATGGTTGTTAAGCGATCACCGAGGTGCTGCTGCTCTTCTGATAGACCGTATTTTATCGTATCCAAAGAGGATGTTATAAAAGTAAGTTGACTTCCAATATTATCATGTAGATCTCTGGAAATACGCAAGCGTTGCTCCTGGAGCTTGTTTTGAGTTTCTACCTTGACCAATGCTTGTTGTAATTCAAACTCCTTGCGTTGTTGCTCATTCTTTAGTTGTTGCCTGCTATACACCAGATATCCGATAAGGGCAAATAATACCGCTGCCGCCAGAAGGCCATAAACCATGACATTTTTTTTCCTAATTTCAATGGTTTTCTCGGCCAGAGTAGCTCGTGCCGCTTGTAAATCGCGTTCTTTCTCTGCGGTCTGATACTTTTTTTCAAGCTCGTTGACGGTGTTTTTGACCTCTACAGAACTAATCGAATCCTTTATGGTCGTATACTTTTCGATATAATCATATGCCTTGGTATAGTCTCCCGTAGTTTTATATAATTTAGATAATGACAAATGCGCCTCTTGCTCGGCCTGTTTAAACCCGATTTGACGAGAGATTGATAGGCCTTTTAAAAGTGCTTCTTCTGCTTTCGCGAAAGCGCCCACTGCCCGATAACTCTCGCCCAAATTAATGTTGGCAATCATAATCCCTACGATATCCCTTTGAGCCTCACCCAAAGCCACTGCCTTCTGTCCATATGCTAAAGCCTTATCGTAGTTTTTTAATGAGTTTTCGAGTATAGCCAGATTGGTGTACGATCCGGCAATGCCTTTCTTATAATCTATAGAGTCACTTATAGCCAAGGCTTTTAAATAGAGTTTTCTCGCATTGAGCAATTGCGCCTGATCGGACTGATCGACACCTTGTTTCCTAGAAATAATCCCCAAATTGAGATAATCACCGGCTAGACTTTGACGATCACCCAAACTATCATCAATAGCCAGTGACTGTTGCAGGTAAGAACGCGCCATGTCATAGTCTTCGAGTTTTTCAAATAACATTCCAATATTATTGAGAGCCTTAGAAGCGCTGCTGATATCGCCTGTTTCTTTGGCAACCTCAAGCGCAATTTGACTCATGTCTATGGCGTCCTTATAGTCACCTATTTGTTGAGCCCCTATAGCTGCATTATTTGCAAAACCTCGTACAGCATCTCTATCTCCTAAACTATCTGCAATGTGTAGCGCCTTTTTAAAGGCTGTTCTGGATGCTTCAAAATTGCCCTCGTATATTTCTAAAAACCCTTTGTTTCTGTAATAAGATTGCCTATACCCCGCAGAAAGATCATTAAACTGCTTAACCTTGGCAATGTATACTCGCGCCGAATCGTATTGACGTTTGTACAAATGATAGGTAAAAAAGCCAAGAGCAATATTGCGCTCTAATGAGTCAACCCGAGTTGTATTTAAACTTGCAGCACGTTCAAAATATACCTTAGAAGAATCGAGTTGTTCTGTGAGAAAGGCATGACCTATTTCCTGGTTGAGATATGATAGCAAAGCAGTATCCTTGGTGTCTTTAACGAGCTGCTGTAGGCTATCAATGACTGGTGTCTGAGACAGTAGTGGCAATGCTAAGAAGCAGCTTAGCACACACGCCAGAAACGTTTTATAATTCATAAATTTTTAAATGATTAGCATTTAAAAGTAAATGATTTAATCAAATAATAAAAGGTCACTTGCGCGACCTTTTGTGAATGAGTAGACATCCATCCCCCAATAGATGTCTTCATCCTAATAAACAAACCCATTCTTTTAAAGAACCGGAGTACAATGTAATACACCGTCCTCCGGCCTCAGTAAAAACCTCAACATTGTGAGCTTTTTTATTTGGTTAAATCATAGGCATAGATGAGATCATCTTTGGCTTTGTAGTATAAAATACCTCCGTACTCGTCTACTTGATATTCTGGCTTCTTATCATTGAGAATGATTTCTTTATCCACAACTCCAGTATCTTTATTAATACTTACCAGACCTACCCCGCTATCTAGTCTTGTTAAAATAAATTGTGCATTCTCTGTGGCTGCTGTGGCTTTAAAGCGTTTTGACAGCTCTGCAAAAGAAACGGTAGCTATAGTGGCAAACATATCGGCAGCTCGAGCGGCCTCTGCTCCTCTTTTGTTGTAACGACCCAATTGATTGCGATTCATTCCTGCCTCATATGACATAGACACCATGGCTGCTGTTGAAGCTACAGCGCTTATTCCTGCAATAATACTTCCAGCAATACTTTTACCAGGAGCTCTGTGGTACTCGTGCCAGTTAACCGATCCGTCCCAATCAAGCAAGGCGAGGTTTTGATCGGAAGTAAGTAATATACCTCCATCTCTTACCTCAACATGATTGGGGTCTTCTTTACCTTCAAAATCACTTTCGGCTAAAGTGGTCACCTCATTAGTCTTGGCGTCTATAGCCATTAATTTGTCATCGGCACTTATCAAATAACGATTATTAACCTCATCGTAGGTAGAACTTACCGCATCTGCTCTTTTGTATTTAAGTGGCTTTTTCCAAACCTGTTCGCCAGTATTCAAATCTACGATATTGGCATCTTCTGAGGTTATATAAATTAGACCATTGTCTGTTTCGGCCATCGTGATGATATTCTCTCCTGTCTTGAGCGGTTTTTTAAACAAGGCCTTCCCATCAAATGACACTTTATTGATTCCGCCTTCATATATACCAAAGAGAATCCCGTCATCCATTACATAAAAGTGTTGTACAAACCCTTTGGTCTTGGGTGCCTTGTCCCAAAGGTTTTCACCATTTTGAGCGCTCAGCAAGGCTATTTTTGATTCTGAACGTCCTGCTAGCACACTCTTTCCTGCCGTATTTTTATCACTTACCACAACCAATCCCTGAGGTACGATCTGAAAATTAGATACAGTTCCTTGAACCTTGGCATCATCCTCCCAAAGCGAGGCGCCATTGGCTCCAAGTTTATAGATTTTAGTCGAGGTCTTATTAGCATTTTCTTTAAACGCATAAATATCAGACTCGTCCTCGCTGGCTATCATGTAATTAACATTTTTAAGCTTGTTTTCCCAAAGCGTTTCTCCGGTTAAACTCTTGGCCAATACACCTTGAGTGGTTGGAATGATTAATTGTTTTTCCAACAGCAGGGTTTGCCCGCTTAACGCGAAAAGTTTCATAGAGACCTTTCCTGGCTCTAGTAGGAAGAAAGAATAATCTTCTTTACCTGTACCTAGATCGTAAACAGCCACCCTTGGTGTCACGCCTTCAGCCTTGCCGGAACCTTTTTTATACCCACTAACGACAAGTTTATTCTGAGGCATTTTGACCTCGGCAGCAAATACATTTTTCCAACCGTTTTTTTCGGTACTAAAGATAAGTGCTCCACTCACGTGATCAATAACGGCTTTTTTACTGGAAAGACCTGCAAAACCTGTTTGCCCCACCATTACATAAGGCGAATTGGGAATAAAGGTTAGGTCTTCTGGTTTTACACGCCCGTAGTCTGTAAAATTGAATAAAAGATCATTTGAACCTGGTTTAATGCCTACCAAACCATCGTTGGTAGCAACCACCATAGTTCCTGATACAGCGATATTCATTTCGTTGATCTTTGCCCCAACATCATAGGTGTAGGTAGGTGTTTCTGCCTTTTGCGAGAAGCTTGTAGCAGTATAACATAAGACCAGAACAAGCAAGAATTGTGTAATAGATTTCATGATTAAATGTTTTAGTTTTTACACTTCAAAAATGCAGTGAAGTCTTGTGAGATTCAATACGACATTTGCCCTATATTTGAACCAGATCAAAAATTAATGCACAAAAAAAGCAGCCTTTTACAGGCTGCTTTTCTCATTGGTAATCTCTGGCTTTTCTTAAATGCTCACATTAAATGATCCATCGGTTACGCTTACGGTAGAACCGTCTTCATTTTTGGCTGTAAATTCAAAGGTACCCTCAACTTTAGTATCGCTAAAAGAGGAAACATTAATCTCTCCCTGTACAGTATCATCAAAAGGAGCGCTCCATATTTGAGATTCGAGTGGGTTAGACGCATTGGCCTCAATGTACTGAGCCGTTGCAAAAATATTGGCACCACCACCTATCACATAGGTTCCTTCGCCGTCAAAACCTACAAGTACTAGGGTAATATTCTTTGATGTAGAAAATTCATTGGAGGTTATGGTTAATATACTCATATCCTGGGCTTCTGTAAATTGTCCTTGAGTTCCCATCACATCAGATTCATAGGCATCTCCATCTACACGAGCGGTTACTGTACCTGCTGTGGCATCACCAGGAGCTCCACCATCATCATCGGTTTTACATGAGGTTAAATTAAAGGCCAACAAAGCCATTAGAATTACTACTGTTGTTTTTACTGTTTTCATAATAAATAAATTAGCTGTTTTTACTGAGTTCAAAATTGCCCTAATCTGAAATTTCAGACAATACGGCAATTGCCCTATTTCTTATTAAATGCCAAAAGTCACACCTACTCTAAATGCAGATACACCGTATCCTGCTTCGGCATTAATTGCTATGGTTTCGGTTATCCAATAACGCGCTCCCAACTGTCCGCCAAAGAGGACACCGGAAGATTCGGCGCTAATTCCAAAAGCCGTACCCACTTCTTTCGAAGACACATTTACATAGCCCAATTTGGCCCCTACGTATACATCAAAAGTCTCGGAGTTTACGAAGTGATAATTACCCAATCCTCCAGCAAGTATATAGGTATAATCATACCCAAAACCTGCACTGCGAAACTCGGCAGTAGCAATACCGGCAAATCCACCTACCGTTATTTTGTCAGAAATTGCATATTCATAGGCAGCTTCGACCGGTGGCAGGCTCGCCTCAAATCCACTCCCTGAATAAAAGGTAGGGCTCACTCCTACGGCTACTGTGATCATTGAATCTCCTTCAGAGATCTGCGCATTGGCATAGATAGAACCACCTAGGATTGCTAATAGTAACATTAATTTTTTCATCTTACTTTGATTTTTAGTTAGTACTGAGCCAAAAATGCAAGGAAGTGAAAAATCGTACAATACGACAAATGTCGTATTCTTAGAATTGAATCTGGGGATGTTTTTGTTGCAGCTGTGCTATGCGTGACTTGAGTTGTGTAAGGTGCTGTTGATAGGCCTCACTATGACTATCAAAAGGCTTATGTGCTAATGCTTTCTGAATACTCGCTACTTCTTTAGCTACAGCCTTTGTTTTAGGGCAAGCGTGGGACTCCAGAAACCTTTCCCAAATATATTGAACCGCCAGCGGTGATGGATGGATCATGTCTGAGCCATAAAAACGATAATCTCTAAGCTGATCCATTTGAATCTCATAGGCTGGAAAATAGTGAATATTCTCATGGTTGACCAACTGATGCACTCCTGCCAGAAGATGCGCCTTACTTCTATTGTTCTCTACCATCCCGTCCTTGAGATGTCGCACAGGCGAGACGGTAAAAATAAGCTGAAGGTCAGGACGGTGCTCTAAGAGCTGTTGAGACAACTGCTCGAGACTTTGCTCAATGGCTAAAACACTCAGAAGCTCTTTCTCAAAATGCTGTTGAGGGAGTTTGTGACAATTGGCTACGGTTTCATCCAATTCCAAATGACGATAGCACCAGGCTGTGCCTAAAGTGATAATCAGATAATTAGCGTTATCTAAAGCACTCCGTAGCCTATTTTGGGCTTCATTGAGCTTGGCCACCGCTGCCGCTTCTGATGGGGCGTTAAGCCGGCTGTGCGCATCAAATGATTTCCATACACCTTGATGTTCAAACACATCGGCTGCGGTATAGCTCAATTGAGCAAGCGCTCTATTGACAACCTTGACAATAGCAGATAGATGAAATAAAATTCCAAAGGGGTTGACCGTTGTTTTAAATTTATGATACTGTAATTGCTCGCCTATATGCTCAGAAAAACAAGACCCTAACAGCAACAACTCGTCTGTGTAAGCAAACGGCTTTTTGTGAGGGGGAATGTCCAGAGTGGTTTGCAATTTCATAATTGTATGCTAAGAGATAGTCTATTGAATATACGACTTAGCGGCTTCTAAAGCATCACTAATCCCGGCTGGGTTTTTACCTCCTGCTGTCGCGAAAAAGGCCTGACCACCTCCACCACCTTGGATGTACTTTCCAAGCTCGCGTACAACCTGACCGGCATTGAGATCTTTGGCCGCCACCAATTCTTTTGAAATATAACAACTAAGAAGCGCCTTCCCATTTTGCTCGGTGCCAAAAAGTATGAATGCATCTGTTTTATTTGCTCCAAGGCTAAATGCGAGGTCTTTTAATGCAGCAGCATCTAGATCGACTTTTTGTGCTAAAAAAGAAACATCTCCTATCGTCTCAAAACGAGAAGCCAAATCACTGCTTAAATGTTGTGCTTTTTCTTTGATAAGGCTTTCAACTTGTTTTTTAAGGGCCGAATTTTCATCCATCATAGCGGTAATCGCTTTGATAGGGTCTTGCGGATTTTTAAGACGCTCCTTTACTTTATCATAGGCCTCTGTCTGGGCGGTAAAATAGTCTTTGGCTGCATCACTGGTTATGGCTTCAATACGTCGTATACCTGCAGCAACTGCACCTTCAGACATGATCTTAAAATGCCAAATATCACCTGTCTGTGCCACATGGGTCCCTCCGCATAATTCCATTGATTTTCCAAAGCGGATCGTGCGTACGGCATCTCCATACTTTTCGCCAAAGAGCGCAATAGCTCCTTGAGCAATAGCCTCATCATAGGCAATAGCCCGTTGTTCTTGAAGCGGTAAATTTTCGCGTATGCGGGCATTAACAAAATCTTCTACCGCTTTAAGTTGTTCTGGGGTGAGTTTTGAGAAGTGTGAAAAATCAAAACGCAAACTGCGACTATGAACCATACTTCCTTTCTGTTCTACATGGGTACCCAAAACCTTGCGCAAGGCCTGGTGTAGTAAATGTGTAGCACTGTGATTGGCATTGGTGCGACTGCGTTGCTTGGCATCGACCACTGCTTTAAACGTTTCCGAGCTAGATCGCGGTAAATTTTTGGTAAGGTGTATGATGAGATTATTCTCCTTTTTGGTATCGATTATATAGACTACCTCGCCATTGGCCGCTTCGAGATATCCCTTATCTCCAACCTGCCCACCTCCTTCTGGATAGAATGGGGTGAGGTTAAACACTAATTGATACAGCTCTCCGTCTTTTTTACTTTCTACCTTTCTATAACGCGTAATTTTGACATTGGCCTCAAGCGTATCATAACCGATAAATTCTTCTTCGGTATCCTGGTAAAGAACCGTCCAATCTCCTGTCTCTACCTTAGAGGCAGCACGAGAGCGATCCTTTTGTGCCTGAAGCGCTTTGGTAAATTCTTTTTTGTCATAGGCAAGTCCTTTTTCACTTAAAATCAAAGCTGTAAGATCTTCTGGAAAACCATAAGTATCATACAATTCAAATACCTTTTCACCACTAATAGTGACAGGGTTTTTAGTTTGCTTAGTTGTCGCTGTCTCAATGACAGAATCCAATAAAATTAAGCCCTGATCGAGCGTACGCAAAAATGACTGCTCTTCTTCTTTGATCACATTGGTGATTAAGTTCTTTTGCGCTTTCAATTCGGGAAAGCTCGCCCCCATTTGTTTGACAAGTGTCGCCACGAGTTTATAAATAAATGGCTCTTTAGTATCTAAAAAGGTAAAGCCATAACGTATGGCACGACGCAAAATTCGGCGTATAACATAACCCGCTCCAGTATTGCTAGGCAATTGACCGTCGGCAATAGAAAAGGATACCGCTCTTAAATGATCGGCTATAACACGCACTGCCACATCGATGTCTTCCTGCACACCACATTTTGAACTGGTAATGGTTTCTATCTCACGCATAAGCGGCGTAAACACGTCCGTATCATAGTTAGACTGCACCCCTTGCAATACCATGCACAATCGCTCAAATCCCATTCCTGTATCCACATGAGTAGCTGGTAGATTTTCCAAACTACCATCGGCCAAGCGATTGTACTGCATAAAAACCAAATTCCAGACCTCGATGACTAGTGGATGATCTTGATTGACAAGGCTCTTCCCATCAACCGCTGCTTTTTCTTCGGCAGAGCGTATATCGACATGTATTTCAGAACAGGGACCACAAGGGCCTTGCGCACCCATTTCCCAAAAATTATCTTTTTTATTGCCGTCTATAATGCGGTCTTCGCTAATAAAGCGCTTCCAAATATCATAGGCTTGTTGATCGCGCTCCAATCCTTCGCTAGGATCACCCTCAAAAATACTTACATACAAACTGTCTGTATCGATATTATAAACATCTGTGAGTAACTCCCAAGCCCAGGCTATAGCCTCTTCTTTAAAGTAATCACCAAAACTCCAATTGCCCAACATCTCAAACATGGTGTGGTGGTAAGTATCCTTGCCCACCTCTTCCAAATCATTGTGTTTACCAGATACACGCAAACACTTTTGAGTATCTGTTATACGTTGACTTTTTGGCACCGCATTTCCCAAAAAATATTCTTTAAATGGTACCATACCCGCATTGGTAAACATCAGTGTTGGATCATCCTTTAATACCATGGGTGCAGAGGGCACAATGGTATGATTTTTGGACTTAAAAAACTCGAGGAATTTGGTACGTATCTCTTGAGATTTCATAGGGCAAGCGGTATCAAATAATTATTTTTATCTTTGAACGTTATGGGTTGTAGGGCAGATTGGATTTTCATCCTTGAGCCCTTTGTTTCGCTTAAGCGAAACAAGCTCCAAACATCCCGCAAAAATACACATTTTAACTTATGTCTAAGGTTAAATATTACTACGATAGCGAGACGCTGTCTTACCGAAAAGTTACCCGTAAAAAAGGGAGAACTTTCGGAGCTATCATTTTGTTTATCACGGCCTCGATACTGATGGGGTTGCTTATTACCATCACAGTTTTTAATTCTGGGATTGACACTCCTAAAGAGCGCAAGCTTCTACGAGAGCTGGCCGAGAAAGAGCTACAAACAGAAATTCAGCAACAGCGATTAGATCACATAGAAGAGGTGTTGGCCGATATCCAACAACGCGATAATAATATTTACCGTGTCCTCTTTGAGGCCAATCCCATACCAAATGAAATTAGACAAGCAGGTTTTGGTGGGGTCAATCGCTATAAAGATTTAGAGAATATCAATAACTCCGATTTGATACTGGCCAATGCCAAAAAAATCGATAAGATTTCCAAACAGCTGGTCATTCAGAGTAAATCACTAGATGAGATCGTGCAACTGGCCGAAGAAAAAGAGGAGCTGCTCAAGACCATTCCTGCCATACAACCAGTACAAAATGAAGACCTGACTCGAGTGGCCTCGGGATATGGTATGCGTATGCATCCCATCTTGAAATACCGACGAATGCATAATGGCATGGACTTTACCGCCAATGTGGGTACCCCCATATATGCTACTGGAGATGGAACTGTGACCAAGGTAGGCCTTGGATCGGGTTATGGCAAAATGGTAATCATAGAACACGGTTTTGGATATAAGACCTATTATGCCCATATGAGTAAGTATAATACCAAAGGGGGCCGAAAGGTTAAACGTGGAGAAATCATTGGTTATGTAGGTAATTCTGGACTTTCGGCAGGGCCCCATTTGCACTACGAAGTTTGGAAAAACGGACAAGTGATGAACCCTGTAAATTTTTATCACAACGATTTGACTCCTGAAGAGTACGACATTATGCTTCAAAAAGCATCTATAGAAAACCAATCGCTAGATTAATGGAGCTATGCATGTAGATCTTCCCGAAAAATTATACTACAGTATTGGCGAAGTGGCCAAGGCCTTTGACGTCAATACGAGCTTGTTGCGTTTTTGGGAGAAAGAGTTTGACATTCTTCAACCTAAAAAGACCGCCAAGGGCAACCGCAAATTTACCCCAACCGATATCAAAAATCTCGAATTGATCTATCACCTGGTCAAAGAGCGTGGATTTACCTTAGAAGGTGCCAAGATACACCTGAAAGAAGGAAGGAAAGAAACCCTGGATAACTTTGAGCTCATAAGAAAACTAGAAGGGGTGAAGGCAACATTACTAGATTTAAAAGCAAACCTTTAAGCAGCCTGAGATTTACTTATAAGACAGTAATACATTCAAGGTGTTGCTTGTAACAAAAACTGAAAAACTCCTACCTATAGGACACATTAGCCCGGGTTGTAGTGACACTATTGCCCTAAGACTAGCCATTGGGAAGCAACTCAGGCCCAAAATTGTCATGGGTAGATTATTGCTTAACTTGTAACAGATTAAAAACTAAATGCAACTATAAAACACAAAACCATTATGAAAAAAGGACTCATCGTTATTATCGCCGTTGTTGCCATACTTGCCATTATAGGATTTATAGTAGGGCCGGGCTTTTATAATACGGCGATAGATTTAAGAGAAAACGCCACTTCCCAGTGGGCCAATGTAGAGAGTTCGTATCAGCGACGTGCCGATTTGATTCCAAATATTGTCAATACAGCAAAAGGTTATGCCGAGTTTGAACAAGAGACCCTTACCAAAGTTATTGAAGCGCGATCAAAAGCCACTGCCATTACGATTGATCCCACCAATATCACTCCGCAACAAATGGAACAATTTCAAGAAGTACAATCAAATCTTACAGGTGCTTTGTCTCGACTCTTGGCCGTTTTTGAGCGCTACCCAGATCTCAAAGCCAACGAAAATTTTAAGGAACTCATCAACGAATTATCTCGCACCGAAAATAGAATTAATGTAGAGCGCAACCGTTTTAACGAGACGGCCAGACCCTTTAATAAACACATTCAACAGTTTCCAAATAACCTTATCAATATGTTTATAGGCAACTTTGAAACTATGGACTATTTTAAAGCCAATGAGGGGGCTAGCGAAGCTCCTAAAGTAGAATTTGAGTTGAGCTTCTAATGGGATCGATAGTTGAAGATTTTCTCACCGCCAGTGAAGAAGGCGCTATAGTCGATGCAATTCGCAAAGCCGAGTTACTTACCTCTGGAGAAATACGCGTTCATCTAGAGCGACATAGCGATTTACCGGCATTAGACAGAGCCCAAGAACTCTTTCACCTGCTAAAGATGGATAACACCAAAGAAGAAAACGGAGTGTTAATCTATGTTAGCGTAGACGATCATCAACTTGCCATCATAGGAGATCGCGGGCTCAACACCCAAGTCTCGAATGATTTTTGGCAAAGCACTATTGACAAAATGCTCGCCCAATTTCAACAAGGAAATTTTTGTGAGGGCATCATAGCAGGTGTGCAATGTGCTGGAGAAAAACTCGCGCTATATTTTCCGTGGCAACACGATGACACCGACGAATTACCTAATGAGATATCAACCAGTTAATGCATAATTACGACCGTATTTTAGACTTTTCAATGCTGTCAAACAGGATTGCTGCTGTGCTCGTACGCTTTCGCGAAAGCGGGATATGTATAAAACCTAGGCTTTGGGTAGTATGTCTTTTATTGTTTACGACCACATCTGCGCTGTGGGCCCAATATACCATCCCAGAAAAACCGTCTAAAGTAAGCGAGCAAACTGCGGTTTATGATTATGTCAATCTATTGGATCAGACTCAAAAAACGGCCTTGTCCCAGAAATTGATCAGATATGCCGATACAACTTCTACTCAAATTGTAGTCGCTATCATATCCTCTACCAAGGGAGAAGATATCAGTTTTTTGGGTGCAAAGTGGGGGCAAAAATGGGGAATTGGTCAGGCCAAAGAAGACAATGGCATATTGATACTTATGGCCAAAGATGATCGCAAAATTGATATTAATACAGGATATGGTATAGAGTATCTAATAAGCGATCGGGAAGCAGAACAAGTAATTAACAGAGTCATTGTACCTGCATTTAAAGAAGGAGATTATTATGGCGGCTTGCAAGCGGGTACCACCGCCTTGATGGAAATGCTAGAGGGCACCTACAAAGGCACGCCTAAAACTAACAAACCTGAAACCCAAGGT
The DNA here is from genome assembly GCA_964549485.1 of uncultured Flavobacteriaceae bacterium. Classification (GTDB taxonomy): domain Bacteria; phylum Bacteroidota; class Bacteroidia; order Flavobacteriales; family Flavobacteriaceae; genus Dokdonia. The sequence goes on along the minus strand of CAZJWI010000061.1, from coordinate 18,192 downwards.
AAATTTCGCTTTATTGTCATCCTTATCGTGGTGGTGGTATTTGTGATTTTGAGCAGACGTAATCACAGAGGTGGAGGGCGCAATGGTGGACGCCGTACCGGATCTTTACTGGATGTTATTATCTTGAGTAATATGGGTCGCGGAGGTTTTGGTGGCGGTAGCTGGGGAAGCGGCGGCAGCGGTGGTTTTGGTGGCGGAGGCTTTGGCGGCGGCTTTGGTGGTGGAGGTTTTGGAGGCGGAGGCGCTTCTGGGGGCTGGTAATACCTGATATATTCGTTACTGTACAGGTAAAGTGAATCCAGACTGCTTTTTTAGATAGGCAGGAGCCTCTTCAAATAAGATTTTGACCTGTTGATCCCAATCCTTGATGATATCAAAATAACTGCTATTTACTACAGACATTATACGCCCACAATCATCACAGACATGTTTTTCGTATTCTAAAAAATAATGTGCAAATTCGTGAAATGCGACTACTCGCAAGATTTCTGGATCCAACTGTGCGATCCAATTAATCTCAATACCAACAACGTCTCCTGAGGCATTTCGCTTGAGCATGCCAAGTGTAGAACCCTCTTGAGCTATAGTTAAGGTATTGACAATATCAATTGATTTTAAGGCAAATAATTTGTCATGGGTGTCAATCTGATATTGATCACAAAGCGCTCTAAATTCTTGAAGTAAGGGTTGAAGCCGCCCGTCAACCTCAACGTTTTGAGCCCATAGAGCGGGACAAATCAACAACAAACCAAAATATAAAAATAGCTGCCTCATACCTCAAATACACAACCTACCCTATTAGGCTGAACCTAAACTCTTAAAATAACTTTAAGCGGGCCTGTCATATTGCGTAGAAAACTGTTAATTAATAATCTTTAACAGTTGTGAATGAGTTGTTTAAAATGTGAGTCCTGCACATAATAGTTTCTCCATTTGAAAAGAGTGCTACGATTATACTACTCTTCAAGGCGCTTTCTGCACTTGATTTTCCAGGTAGGGAATACGATGGTTTCCGTAGGATCTACCCAAGCCCCCACCCAATCAAATCCCTTGTTGGAGATATTAGAAAATACGATTCTGTAAAACCCATCCTTCCCATTTGGAGCCTTTTGCTCGCGATACAAAACAAGACTGTCTTTTTTAGGTCCTCCTTCCCAACTCGATAAGGTTTTTGTGGCAGAACGATTCGTATAATAGTGTACATACCATTTTGAGCTATCGGCATTAAATTGGCGAATACTTCCAGAGTGTATGCCTCCTTCTTTAAGCGTTTGGTCCTGTATGGCCATACCGTTAATTATATAAGCAAAGCGCCAAACCATAGTTTCTCTATCAGACCAAGTGCCATCGGCCTTCCGGCTCATAGAAAAACAGTCGCAGCTACCTATTAAATCTCGATAGTCCTTCAGTGCGCTAGGTGCTTCTGGATGGGGCCTTCCATACGGAAAATCTTCAGAAGCTTCGTAAAGGTATTGTGCATGTGAGGTAAGGGTAAAACAAATCAATAAGCAAAGAATAAATTTCATAGGGCGTATGTTATGGTTGCATTTTCAAATCTCGTTGCCCCTTGGCGTGTAAACAAGGGTTTTGCAGTAAAGCCCAGATAATTTGCAGTAAAGTGGCGGTGGCCTTACTGAAGAGGAAAGAATGACAATACCGTTTTGAGTCTACTTTTGGCTATCGGTATTTGCTGCTGGTTTGAAAGTGTGAGATAAGGCTTGTCTTTGCTATGTATTAAACTGGCCTCATTCATATTGACTATAGCCGAACGATGTACTCTTAAAAAATTCTCATTGAGCAGTGGCATCATGGCTTTCATAGAAATACGCATACTGTGCGCTGTACCGTCCATACAGTGTATTCGAACACAGTAATCATCGGAGGCGACCCAACGTATTTGATCAATCGCTATTAATTTTACTTTATTCCCTAGACGTATAGATAAGACATTGAGCTTGTTTTGTGCGGACGGTTCTTTGGTGGTATGCGATTGATGGTCCATTTGTACGCCCTTCATAGCCACAACTTTTATTTCAAGTTGCTCTTTCTGAAAATAAAGATTTAAAATAATAGCTGCAGCCGTATACCCTAGCGTATAGATAGGTGCTTTTTGATAGCCATAAAAAGGAAAGAACTCGGTAATTAAGGCCTCAAGAGTAAAACTTGCGGCGGTAGTATACATACTGATAAGGCTTATGACTAAAACATTGAGGAGCACCAAAAAAGCAATCGCCGTGGTCATCTGGGCATAGTTGATCCATACAGGCTTATTCCTCTTCATCTGCCGCATTACAAAAATATAGAGCAACCCACCGATACCTACCCATATTACCCAGCGATAGGCTTGAGAAAACAACAAATCAAAAAAAGCTACCTCAGGGGCCAGATCAAAACGCTTTAAATAGTATTGCTGTTGTAAAGTCTCAAAGACAACAGCAAGCACAAAGACCACACCTAAAACTAGTATAGCTTCTTGACGCAAAGTAATTTTTTTAGACACCGTATTGACGCTTTGCTTAAAGGTACTATTTTAAAACTGTGATATAACGGCCAGGTAATCGGCTCTATTTTTGACAAAGTCCAGATCAGAAATATCGATGATCTTCACATTGAGTTGATGTTGAGATTTGATAAAGTCAAGATAGCCCTGATTGATCTTTTCCAAGTAGGCAGCCTCTATATCTCGTTCGTAAGCTCTACCGCGTTTTTTGATATTTTCAAGCAGGCGCTGCGTATTTTGATACAAATACACATACAAGTCGGGTTGAGGCATATCGCGATACATCATTTCGTGTAATCGTTTGTACAATCCAAACTCTTCTGATTGTAAGGTCACCTGAGCAAAAATCAATGATTTATACCTGTCGTAATCTGCGATCATAAAATCTTTGAACAAATTATATTGCCCAATATCATCCAACAACTGTTGATATCGATCTGCTAGAAATGACATCTCCAAAGGAAAAGCATAGCGCTCTGGCTCTTTATAAAATTTAGGCAAAAAGGGGTTGTCTTTAAAACGCTCCAAAATGCTTTTGGCATTGAACTCCTCCGAAATCATTTGAGTAAGACTAGTCTTTCCTGCCCCAATATTCCCTTCTATAACAATGTAATTATACTGGCTTAAAGTAGCGCTGTCTTTTGGATTTTTTAACCACTTGGGTTGTTTGTTTAAAACGCTTTGGTCTGTGCAGGCTTCTAATAATTCTATGACCGCTTTCGCGAAAGCAGGATGCCTAAGGTCTGAAGCAATATCACACAAAGGTTGCAACACAAATTTGCGGGTATGCATCTTTGGATGTGGTATTGTCAATACATCAGTATTTAAAGTGACATCGTCATAAAGCAATATATCTATGTCAATATTCCTGGAGGTGTACCCTGCTCCAGTGGAGGCAGGCCTGCCCATAAAAGCCTCTATGTTTTTACAAGCTTTGAGCAGCTCGGCTGGTGACAAATTGGATTCGGCCTTTACCACGCAATTGTGAAAGTCGGGGCCTTCAAAACCCATAGCCGGACTTTGATAAACCGCCGAAATTTTATCAATCCTACCCACGCGCTCATACAGCAATTGGATGGCGTTGTTGAGATGATCATAGGTATTTCCTTGATTGCTTCCTAAAGATAAATAGATGGTGTGCAAGCTATTGTAAACGATCTAAGAGTGTTAACATTTAATACCAAATTAAGGAAAAGAATATCACAATGCCTTAATTTTGATAGTGAAGTTATTAAGAAAATGAAGGAAACTCCTACGCTACTCACTACGCGAGATATACGTCTGGCTTATCGTATTTATTTTATTGTTGGCGCGCTTTTTATTTGCGCCTTAGTGGTATCCAATCTCATTTTTCAAAAGTTCTTTAGCTGGGACTTTTTTGGTGTTTATACCTTTGAAATTTCGGTGGGCATACTGCCCTATCCTATTACCTTTTTAATGACCGATCTGGTGAGTGAGGTCTATGGTAAAAAAAAGGCCAATCAACTCGTCACAGCTGGTATCTTTGCATCGCTTTTTTCTCTTTTGATTATCTATACCGCACAGGGAGTACCAGCTACCTCTTGGTCGCCCATAGGAGATGAACTCTTTTCAGACGTTTTTGGAGCTACTGCTATTGCGGTATTTGCGAGCATGATGGCGTATTTGCTGGCCCAATACATAGACATTCATATTTACCACTTTTGGAAAAGGATCACCAAAGGAAAGCACCTCTGGCTTCGTAACAATTTTTCAACCTTTTTATCGCAATTTATCGATACGTTTACCGTACTGCTATTGCTGTGTTCTTTTGACGAAATAGCATGGGATCGTTTTGGAGCGCTCTTACTTTCTGGGTTCCTATTTAAAGTTTTAGTGGCCGCCATTGACACGCCTTTTCTATACCTTGGGGTTGGGATTTTGAGAAAAAGATTTGGCCTAGCCGAAGGCGAAGAGCTCCATTTGCCCGTATAACTTAAAAACACTATATGAAACGTATACTCAAATTTGTTGGCATTGCCTTATTAGTGGTCTTTCTAATGCTCTTGGCAAGCCCATTTCTATTCGCCGATAAAATTGAAGGTCTCCTTCTCAATAGCATCAACAATAAACTAACGGCCAAAGTAAGCTGGGAGGAAATGGACCTGAGTTTATTTCGAAATTTTCCTAAGGCTACGGTATCGCTCTCTAATTATACAGTTATTAACCAACAACCGCCTTTTATGGGAGACACCCTAGCCAGTGGTCAGCAAATACATATGGCTATGGGCGTAACTCAGCTATTTAAAGACCGGGCAGACACACCTATACAGATAGATGTGCTAGAATTAGACAAACCACGCGTTTATATTGAGATTGACAGTAGCGGGCGGGCTAATTATGATATAGTCGCTGCTTCAAACAACAGCCAGGCTGAAACGACTTCGTCTTTTTCATTTGACGTAAAGCGCTATGCCCTGGCCAATGCAACTGTTGTCTATAGGGATGCAACCTCAGATTTTCTGTTGCAACTTGAGGATGTAATTCATAGCGGCAGCGGCGATCTGAGCGCCAGTAAAAGTAAGCTCAACACAACTTCCGCTGCTACAGTTTCCTTAGATTATGGGGGTATCAATTACTTGGACCAACATCAAGCCAGCCTTGAAGCGGTAATAGGTCTGGATCTGGATACTCAAAAATATACCTTCTTAGAAAATGAATTGCGAATAAATGCACTGCCTCTTACCCTTGACGGCTTTGTTCAAATTATAGATGAGGGCAACCGTATTGATCTTAGCTTTAAAACCCCTAATTCAGATTTTAAAAACTTTTTAGCGGTAATTCCTCAAGCCTATGCCAAAAATTTAGACGGGGTGACCACCAGTGGTGATTTTCGCGTAAGCGGTTTAATAAAAGGTAGAGTAACCCAAGATCGGATCCCTACTCTGGCCATAGTCATACAATCTGAAAATGCCTCATTTAATTATCCCAACTTGCCCAAACGCATGGATAATATAAATATTGATGTAAGCATTCTTAACAAAACAGGTCTTGCAGCCGATACCTATATTGATATTGACGCGCTCAATTTCAAAATTGATCAAGATACCTTTGCGATAACTGGTGTTTTAGAAAATCTAACCGGCAATACAAAAGTTGATCTTGCTATAGATGGAGCACTTGACTTGGCCAATATAGAAAAGGTTTATCCATTGGAGATGAAAACACCCTTGCAAGGTCGTTTTGAGACCAATCTGAGCACACGTTTTGACATGAACGCTATAGAAAATCAACAATATAATGCGATTAAGAGTACGGGAACGGCTAGCCTTACTAATTTTGAGTATTCTGGGAAACAGTTGCCCAAACCCATTGCTATTGCGCTAGCCACGATAAAGTTTGAACCAGGTACCATACAGCTTACTTCTTTGACAGCCAATACTGGAACTACCGATATAAACGCCAGTGGTAGTATTCAAAATTTGATTCCCTTTTTGATGTCTAAAGAAGATTTAAAGGGAGATTTTAGGGTTAGTTCCAATCAATTTAACCTTGATGATTTCTCGACAGCCACAACCCAAACCTCTAACCAAGATAATCCCACCAAGACATCTCAGGCCAGCGGTCAGGATATTGAGCTCCCCGACTTTTTGGATGCTACTCTTAACTTTAACGCAGACCAAGTGCGCTATGACGGGATTTTACTCGATAATGTTACCGGAACGCTAAAAATTGCAGATCAGCAGGCCAAGGTGTCCAATCTGAGTTCTAGCCTTTTTGGAGGAAAAGTTGGACTAAACGGAACTGTATCGACTCGCAGTGGTTTGCCGCTGTTTGACATGACACTAGATCTTAATGAGATCGATATCGATCAATCTTTTGAGAATTTGGAAATGTTGCGCGGTTTGGCTCCGGTGGCCAAAGCCTTACAAGGCGCCTTTAATACTGAAATCAGTCTTAGAGGGCAACTCGACAGTCACTTTAGCCCACAGCTAGGTTCTATTGATGGTTCGGCATTTGCTCAGTTACTTACTGCCAATGTTAATCCCGAACAATCGCCGCTGCTATCTACTCTGGATGACAGGCTTAACTTTATTAATCTCAAAGAAGTAGACCTGGACCAATTAAAAACCAATCTAAGTTTTAAAAATGGTAGCGTCCAGATCAAACCTTTCGACTTTACAATCAAAGACATTGGGATTACGGTAAGTGGTGGTCACAGCTTTGAAAATACCATGAACTATCGCTTGTTTTTAAATGTACCGGCTCAATATCTTGGCAGCGATGTAAGCGGGTTGCTATCCAAATTGACTCAAAAAGAAAAAGATCAACTTACTGTAGATCTACCTATAGCGATAGGCGGAAATTTTGCAAGCCCCTCAATTAATATCAATTCTCAGGCCGCGATTCAAAACCTAAGTGCTCAAATTATAGCCATCCAAAAGCAACGTGTCAAAGATAAGGTAGACGATAAATTGGACGACTTGATAGGAGGCGTATTAGGAGAGGTCACAGCAAACCAGCCCAAGACAGATAGTACGGACACACAAACCACTGAAGGCTCAACTACAGAGACGATTAAAGATTTGGCTGGTGGTCTTTTAGGAAATCTCCTAGGCAAAAAGAACAAGCCCACCCAGGCGCCCAAAGAAACTGCTAAAGACAGTATTGAAAACTAGAAATAACATATTAGGTCGGGACATTTTCTCTTAGAAAAAGAAAAAACTATCGTTCCCTGTTTCTCCTGCTTTTCCTAAGGTGTTGAACTTATAACTAAAACTCAGCATAAAATACTGTTGTAACACTGTACTTTGTACATCTTGAATAAAGTTAGCATTGGCAGTACGACGGGCATTGGTATTTTGATTGAGCACATCATACACTTTAAAGGTAAGTGTTGCCTTGTCTTTGAGAAAGCTATAGGCCACTGTGGTATTCCAAAACCAGGCACTACGCTGAAAGCCTGCCGCCACATTTGGGTTGTAATTGTATTGAATATCATTGCGCCACTCAACATTTCTAGGTACAAACACAGCTGTACCAATATTGAGACTATGACGTGTAAAATCCTGATCTTCAAAAGCGTCAATCCCAAATTGCGTATTTGAGAGCTGTAAACTGTATCTAGGTCTTATTTCAAAGAGATCCTTCCAGGTAAAACTAACATTGGCATTGGGAGATAGCGAACGTGTCTCACTGGCGTATTGCACCTGATTATTAAAATTGATATTGCGATTAAAACTCGCATACATACCTGCGCCGTATCTAATTGTTCGCAAGCTGTCAATCTTAGTGTTTTTATTGTAACCTCCTCCTCCGCTTATATTGTAATTACCGTCTACATTTTCAAAGGTGGTAAAACGCACAAGATTCTCGTCTACTATAGTTTTGGCAACTACAGCGTCATCGGTGATGCTACCATTGGCATTAAAATAATAACCCCCTCCCTTTTGAAAGTCGTAGTTATTAAAGCCCATGTAAAAAGAATGTACATTGCTCGGATTCAAATCGGGATTACCCTGGGTGATGTTTAGGGGGTCAGATACATCTATAAAAGGATTGAGCTGGGCCACATCTGGCGGAGTATTACTCTTGCGATAGTTAGCATAAATCGACATTTTCGGGTTAAACCTATAACTCAGATTACTATTAAATTCTAAGGCTTCAAAGTTTTCCTCAATATTGAGCTCGGGTCTCAAATTGTCCTCATTTGCCAAAGTTCTAAATACATAACCCGCTCCAAAATTAACACGCAATTTATCATTGTTGTAAGCTACACTCAACTTAGGAGTGGTTCTCATATTTTGGCCTTCAAAATCGGTACTTAGCTCGGTATTGATGATGCTGTATGAATCAGTATCCTGATCAAAGTCAAAGGTTGATCTTCTTCTCGAACGACGATCGTCTCTATGCCCAAAATCGGCATCGAGAAATAATTTCTTGGCAATAAGTGGATAGCGATAAGATAGATTGAGATTATAACCGTCGAGATTGGTCTCTCCATCGGTAAACTGATTTCTACTAATGGTTTCTGGATTGTCTCCAAAAATTTCAATCTGGTTATTGATAAAATCTTCTGAAGTTTGCCTGTTAATTTCGTTTTGAAGTCTAAATTTTATAAAAGATCCCAAGGTGTCCAATCGCTTGGTGAGACTAATGGTATTTTCAAAATTTCTACCCGTATTAGACCCCACATTTTTGGTGGCCGAGGTATTGATCAAATTACCCGCCTCGTCTAGCGATTGTTCGTCTCTTACAAATCTGTTTTCGTCTGTCGCAAATTCTATAGAAGGTCTTATATTAATCAAAAAGGTCGAATCAACTTTAATATTAAACTGCGTATTAAAATCATGGTTTCTTCCTTGCCCATCTCTTCTGGAGGTACTATTGGTAAAAAAGCGGCGATCGGGTAAAATATTTTCACGTTCTGTTCTAATCTCGTCAAATGAGCTGGCTCCAGCATAAAAGTAATCTGCGGTAACGTCAAATTTTTCGGTAATGTCATCGGCATAATTAGCACCTATACTGCGGCTATTGACAATACCTTGACCCCCACCAAAACTTCGGCCATCTATGGCAAAACTTCCGTTACTGCTCACAGAAATACTATTACCGCCACCAAACATCTTTCTAATCTCTCCAAAACTGAATCCTGCCGAATTAATATTATTTCCTCCAGCCAAGACAGAAACACGTTGGTCGTTATTAAAAAAGTTGATCAATCCTGCATATTCAAATCGATCATCAGTACCTACACCTCCAGCTACGCGTCCAAAGGTGCCTTTATTATTCTCTTCGGCTATGGTCAAATTGATGGTTTTACTCTCTGAATCACCTTCTTCTCCAGCAAAAGCCTCGTCGTCAGTTTTGGTATCGGTTACCTGTATTTTTTCTACCATCTCCTTGGTCAGGTTACGCGTTGCTATGGTAGGGTCATCTCCAAAAAAGGGTTTCCCATTTACTAATATTTTATTGACCTCTTTCCCGTTTACTCTAATCTTACCATCATCATCCACCTCTACTCCTGGTAGCTCTTTTAATAGGTCTTCAATATTAGCGTCCTTTTTGGTTTTAAACGATTTGACATTAAACTCTAGGGTATCTTTCTTAATGGTTATAGGGGCTCTACTTTTAACAACAACCTCATCCAAAGAGGCCACAGAAGCCGCCAGTTCTATTTGACCCAGATCGATACTTCCCTGTTTTAAATCAACAATTTTAGTATAATCATCATACCCAATAAAAGAGATATTAACTCTAGCATTGGATTGTTGTGAACGTCCCTCTAGTGTGAAGGCTCCCTCTTGATTGGTAATGGTATAGGTGAGCAAGGTACTGTCTTTTACAGTTTCCAAAAACACGGTTGCCGCCTCGAGCTTGGCTGAGGTAACTTTGTCTTTTAAAGTACCCGTTACTGTGTAGGATTGCGCTTTCGACGAAGCGCATATAAAAACAACCAAAGCGAGTGTAATGATGGATCTTAACTTCATGGATGGTATACGAGATTGATTGATGATGAAAGTAAAAATCAAAACTTTTGAGTTAACACCTCCATATTTGGCAAAGCTTTAAGAAACAATTAACATTGATCTGCAAGCTATTAGACCCTCAAAAACGCCTTTGCTATCCAGTTGCGCTATTTCTTCCGGAAATATATCGAGATAGGTACCCCGGAAAAGTCATATGCTTCTCTGAGTTTGTTTTCTAAAAATCTTCTATAGCCCTCCTTTAAATATTGCGGGAGGTTACAGAATAGCGCAAATTGTGGTTGCGGTGTGGGCAGCTGCATGCAATACTTGATTTTGATGTATTTGCCCTTGTAGGCAGGTGGCGGAAATGCTTCTATGAGCGGCAAAAAGAAATCATTGAGCTCGCTGGTTGAGATACGTCTGGTCTTGTTCTTATACACCTGCACAGCCGTCTCTATAGCCTTAAATATTCGCTGTTTGTTTAAAACTGAAATAAACACAATAGGTACATCTGTAAAGGGCTCAATTTGCTGCTTAATCTGCTTTTCAAATTGCTTCATGGTTTTGGTATCTTTTTCGACCAGATCCCATTTGTTAACCAGGATGACTATTCCTTTGCGATTGCGCTCGGCCAGCCAAAAAATGTTTTGTACTTGCCCGTCAAAACCTCTAGTGGCATCAACCACAACCAGACAGACATCGGCATGCTCTATGGCTCTCACACTACGCATGACAGAGTAGAACTCCAAATCTTCTTTGACTTTAGACTTACGACGTATTCCAGCGGTGTCTACCAGATTAAATTCGAAGCCAAAACGGTTGTATTTGGTATCTATAGCATCTCTTGTGGTTCCAGCAATATCGGTTACTATATATCGCTCTTCTCCAATAAGTGCATTTATAAAAGAGGATTTACCTGCATTGGGTCTTCCCACAACGGCAAATCGTGGTAGTTCATCTTCTTCTTTCTCTTCTTGTTTTGGAGGTAAGGCCTCAACTACTGCGTCTAGTAAATCTCCTGTACCACTACCGTTTGTAGCTGCAATAGTAAAATAATCACCCAAACCTAAGTTGTAAAACTCTACAGCATCGGCGGCGCGCTTATTATTGTCTACCTTATTCACGGCCAGCAAAACTGGTTTGGATACCCTGCGAAGTAAATTAGCCACATCTTCATCCATACCCGTAATGCCGCTTTCTACGTCAACCATAAGAATAATGACATCGGCTTCGTCTATAGCAAGTTCTACCTGTCTGTCAATCTCGGCTTCAAAAACGTCATCGCTTCCTACGACATAACCTCCTGTATCGATCACGGTAAATTCGCGGCCATTCCAATCGGTCTTTCCGTAATGGCGATCTCGTGTAACACCGCTCACAGCGTCAACAATGGCCTCCCGGCGTTGTATCAATCGATTAAAAAAAGTAGATTTTCCAACATTAGGACGACCTACAACAGCTACTATGGCACTCATGATTATGATTTAGTCTGCAAAGATAGTTGATCTTAGCGATTTCTACGGCTTTCCTTAGTGTTTTCAATGTTTTCAAGACAAATAGACCAACAACTGTGTAAGTATTACCCAGACCATACCACTAAGTGGCCATGATATTACTTTATATATTAAGTGGATTTGTTTTAGCCGTCTTGGGTGCACTACCTCCTGGAGCCTCAAATCTCGTTGTGGTCAAAGCGGCTATAGACGGTCGTTTCAAACAGTCTCAAAAGTTGAGCCTTGGAGCAGGTTTTGGAGAAGTTATTTTGGCTTTACTAGCGCTGCTCTTTGGAATGGTGGTTCAAGATTTTATAGGTATGCATCTATGGGTGCAGTGGTTGCTTCTCTCTGTTTTTGCGCTTGTTGGAATCTACTTTTTAAGCTTTCGCGAAAGCGGTCATAAAAGAGACAAACGCAGCACTAATCACTACCTCACAGGATTTTTATTGAGTGTGATCAACCCTCCTGTCTTATTGTATTGGGTGATTGTAATTACCCTAGTCCAGTCTCATCTATTGCTAAGCAGTCAGACCCCTCTGTTACTATTAGGACTATTTTTTGTAGGGGTATTTGCAGGTAAAATCACTACCCTATTTGGGTATAAACAATTAGCCAAAAATTGGGTAAAAAGCAATTCGGCATCACCTAAAAAATCAAATAAAATTATAGGGATAGCCCTTTTATCTATTGCGAGCCTGCAAGCGCTTAAGTTAGTGTTAGTCTAACCACATAACCCTCCCAGCTACGGACGTTAAATACCGTATCGTTATCAAAAATGAGATATTGTCCTTTAATCCCTTTTAGTATCCCTTCAAAAGCTGGTGTTTTGTCCAAATTGAGCGTTTTTAGCTTGGTGGGAAAAGAGAGTACCGGAAAATGAATGGCTGTCTCTTGATTGGAATCTATAAAGTAAGGCAGGGCTTCTTCAGGTATAAATTGTTTTAGGGAATCTCTATTTGCGGCCAAATCAACATCGGTAATTTCATTTTTGAGCATCTTGCGCCAGTTGGTCTTATCGGCAACGTGCTCTTTTAATGCCATCTCGGTAATACCCGCCAAATATCTATTGGGCACTTCAACAATCTCTATGGCTTCATGAGCGCCCTGATCTATCCACCGCGTAGGTATTTGAGATTTTCTTGTGACCCCCACTTTTATAGAACTCGAATTGGCCAGATAGACGATATGAGGTTGCAATTGCACCTTTTTTCATATTCAAGATCTCGATCTTCAATATCCAGATGCGCTTTAGACAGCTCTGGCCTCATGATCCAATCTGCCGCTTGAGGTACCTTGAAGAAATCATCATAGCAAAATCCTTGACGGTAAATCTTCTTGTTTTGACCACAAGCCAAACATTGATATTTTACAAATTCCAGATGTATAGCTTTGTCCAGCAGCTGATTGACATGAATAAAATCATTGTCCATAATGAGGTAATACTGCACTGGATCACTCAATTCTGTCTGCATTTTTTTCAGGACACCTTGATATTGCATATAGGATTCGTGTTTTTGATTTTGGAATGATGTGAAAAAAGGTATTTTTGTCTAGTAGAGATCGCCAATCTAGGTGGTGATCGCATTGTAAATATACCAACTTTATGCCGATCCCTTTAGTACATTCGATTGCCTCTTGGTTTCTTAAAAAGAGGATTCATCAGATGGAACTTTTTCTCAAGTATCCGCATGAAGTTCAAAATGAACTTTTAGAACGCTTAATAGACAAAGCCAAGGATACTGAAATTGGTAAAAAATACGACTTTTCCAGTATTACCTCCTACGCTCAGTTTGCCCAAAGAGTACCCATATCTACCTATGAAGACACGGTCGAAAATATAGAACGAAGCCGGCGGGGCGAAGCCAATATTATGTGGCCTACTCCTATAAAATGGTTTGCCCAAAGCTCGGGAACTACTAGTGCCAAAAGCAAGTATATTCCCGTGAGCCAAGAATCGCTGGAAGACTGCCATTATGCAGCTAGTAAAGATTTACTTTGTATGTATTTAAACAACAATGAAGATTCTCAATTGTTTTCGGGCAAAGGTTTGCGCCTAGGAGGAAGCAAAGAACTCTATCAGGACAAAGGAACGGTCTACGGTGATTTATCTGCCATTTTGATTGATAATATGCCCTTTTGGGCCGAGTTTAGCAGTACACCAAGTCACGATGTATCCCTACTAAGTGACTGGGAAATAAAAATGCAGGCTATAGTTGATGAAACCATTGCTCAAAACGTAACCAGTCTTGCGGGGGTGCCCTCCTGGATGTTGGTGTTGTTACACCAAGTATTAGACACCACTTCAAAACAACACATTTTAGAAGTCTGGCCTAATCTGGAAGTTTATTTTCACGGAGGTGTAAGCTTTGATCCCTATCGAGAGCAATATGCCAAAATCTTGCCCAAATCAGATTTCAAGTATTACGAAATATACAACGCTTCAGAAGGCTTTTTTGCAATTCAGGATCGCAACGAGAGTAACGAACTATTGCTGATGCTAGACTACGGGATCTTTTATGAATTTATCCCCATGGACACCTACGGGAGTAGTGACGAACAAATTATCCCCCTGGATGCGGTAGAGATCGGAAAAAACTATGCCGTAGTCATTACGACAAATGCCGGGCTCTGGCGCTATAAAATTGGAGATACCCTGCGTTTTACATCGACGGCTCCTTACCGAATAAAAGTAAGCGGTCGAACCAAACACCATATCAATGTTTTTGGAGAAGAATTAATCATCGAAAATGCCGAAAAAGCCTTGCGCAAGGCCACTCACCTTACCTCTTGTCAAATAAAAGATTATACGGCCGCTCCCATATTTATGGTGGGTAAAGAAAAGGGCGCTCACGAATGGATGATCGAATTTAAAGAACCGCCTCAGGACATCTCGGCCTTTGAGCATCAACTAGACTTGGCACTACAGGAAGTGAACAGTGACTATCAGGCCAAACGATTTAACAATACAACGCTTAACGCTCCTAAAATACATCTAGCAAGACCAGATTTATTTTACGATTGGTTAAAGGCACATGACAAATTGGGAGGACAGCATAAGATCCCGAGGCTTTCTAACAAACGTCACTTTATGGAAGAATTATTACAGCTAAACCAGAAAAAGATGTAGCCAGCTCTCAGCTTTCTCACACTTTCCTGATCAAAAAGCAGCTGTTAACACGATTCAATTTGTGTTTTTTAACGATAGAATTTCCCTTCTTATCTAAAAGTGCCCAAAAAGTTTTAGACTTACCCATTCTCCCCATATTTTAGCTACTCTATGATACCCCAACATCATATTGCAACAGATGAAATTTTGTCCTTACATATTACTTCTTTCGCTCCTGCTTATCACCCATATGAGTAATGGACAAGTCATTGATGGTCAAAGCGACACTCAAGGGATGTCTGAGGCGGGAGATTTTCAAAATACAGCATCGGCCATTGGTAATAATGGTTTTCAGTTTGAAACGTTTCAAACGGGTATCAATTCCAAATATGCCGACTATGGCATAGGCTTTTATCGTGAAAAATTTCTCTCATATTCTGCGCGTAAAATTGGTGCATTGGGTAAAAAAGATCCTATCACCAATGAGCCGTATACCAAGCTCTATTGCTCTGAAATTTCATATGAATATGATTTAAATAGACCTAATCTATTTTCTCATATCCTAAACAAGAATGACAATCTAGGCACCTTGTCTTTCTCTAAAGATGGCTCGCGTCTATTCTTTACCAAGAGTACAGCTGAAAATTCACAAGTTTTTCAATTGTATAGTGCAGATATGAATCCAAATAGAGAAGGAGAATTTATCAACATACAGTCACTTCCGTTTAACGATAAGCAATATTCATTTGAAAACCCTCACTTGAGTCAGGACGGCAAAACGCTATTTTTTGCTGCTAATATTCCTGATGCGATAGGTGGATTTGATATTTTTCAAGTTGCTATCAAGGACGACGGTTCTTATGGCAAGATAGAACGTGTTGAAGGTGCTGTTAATACCGTTCTAGACGAAAAGTTTCCACATACATCTCTAGATGAAAAATACCTTTACTTTTCATCCAAAGGTCATAACGCTATAGGGGGTTTTGATGTGTTTAGAAGCAGAAAGGCAAAGTTAGGCTATGTTGCCACCCGTAATTTGGGCAATACGATCAATACCGAAAGGGACGAAATTGCCTATATACCAGCCACAGAAACCGTAGGCTATATCACTTCAAATCGAGATGGAGGTCGCGGCAATTATGACATTTATAAGCTCACCGAATTTCGTTTAGATCAAACCGCAGAAGGTCTGGTATATGACTTAGAAACTGGTATACCTTTAGAAAATGCCACTGTTGTACTCGTAGATGCCGAAGGTACCGAAGTAGCCACCACTAAGACAAGTGCTGATGGCAATTATAGCTTTTCGATTGATTCCTTTTTAGATTACACCCTCTTAGCCTATAAAGAAGGTTTTGAGAGTAATTCGGCATCGCTGTCTACCAATACCAACTTGGTTCCTGTCTTTGAGAATGATATTTCGCTTAAAGCGACACCAGCCGAAATCGTAAAAACAGCAGAGAAGTCATACCTAAAAATTGACAATATTCAGTTTGATTTTAACAGCGCCACGATTAAACCTGTTTCAACGATAACCTTAAATACGGTCTACCAGACACTTCAAACACATCCTGAAATTAAGGTGGCAATTAATGCACATACAGATCAAAAAGGAAGCTCCAGCTACAACCAGAGACTTTCTGAGAAGCGAGCTGCCTCTGCAATGAAATACTTGCTTGATAAAGGTATTTCTCGCGAGCGCTTAATAGCGAAAGGATATGGAGAGAGTCAACCCTTATTTGACTGTGAGGGGTGTAGTGATGCTCAAAATGAGGCCAACAGACGTATAGAGTTTGTCATTATGTCCGAAACAAACTAAGCAATCTTAGGGTTGCTCTGATGAAGAATGGTTATCAATTGGGGGATTGATAGCCATTTTCTTATTTATAGAACGTATAAAAGCCATCCTTTTGCAAGAATGGCTTTTTATCACATATAAAGAATACGATCTAAGAAACCGCCTTTAACTTCTTTAAAGTCGATTTGTTGAGTTTGCCTTCGGCATAACTTTGAGTAACCTCTAAACTCGTTTCTCCAGAACTAGGCAACTCAAACATGGCGTCTGTTAAGATGGCCTCGCAAAGCGACCGTAGTCCTCTGGCTCCTAATTTGTACTCTATGGCTTTACTCACCATATAGTCTAGAGCATCGTCGGTAATGGTAAATTCGATATCATCCATTTTAAACAGTTTGGTGTACTGTTTAATGATAGCATTTTTAGGCTCTGTAAGAATAGCTCTTAAGGTGCCTTCATCTAAAGGATTCATATGAGTTAATACGGGTAAACGACCAATAATCTCTGGAATTAACCCAAAATCCTTTAAATCCTTAGGAATAATGTATTTCAGGATATTGTCCTTTTCGATCACCTCGTCGCTTTTACTGGCAACAAAGCCCATCGCCTGCATATTTAATCGCTTGGCAATATGTCTTTCTATACCATCAAAGGCTCCTCCAGCTATAAAAAGTATATGCTCTGTATTGACTTCAATAAATTTCTGATCGGGATGTTTTCGCCCTCCTTTGGGCGGTACATTGACCACTGTGCCTTCCAATAATTTGAGCAAGGCTTGTTGTACTCCCTCTCCACTTACGTCTCTAGTAATGGAAGGATTGTCACTCTTACGCGCTATTTTATCGATTTCATCGATAAATACGATACCCCGCTGTGCTTTTTCGAGATTGTAATCTGCGGCTTGCAAAAGACGTGTCAAAATACTCTCTACGTCTTCACCCACATAACCTGCCTCGGTAAGTACTGTAGCATCCACAATAGCCAAAGGAACATTGAGCATTTTTGCGACAGTTTTCGCGATAAGCGTCTTACCTGTACCTGTCTGACCTACCATAATGACATTACTCTTCTGTATTTCAATATCGTCGTCGGTACTAGGTTGCAAGAGGCGTTTGTAATGATTATATACCGCTACAGACATGACTTTTTTGGTAAACTCCTGCCCTATGATATACTCGTCAAGAAAGGCTTTGATTTCCTGCGGCTTTTTTAATTTTAATTCATGCTCCAAGTCACTGTGCTCACCTTCTTTTGATTCTTCAAGAACAATTCCGTGTGCTTGCTCGATGCAACGATCACAAATGTGAGCGTCTAATCCTGCAATCAACAGATTTGTTTCTGGCTTTTTACGACCACAAAATGAACACTCTAAATCTTCTTTTGCCATGCTATACTTATATTAACTAGGCTCTAATTATTTTGCCATTCCGGCAATAAGAGCCCAGCAATTGGGGTGGGGGTTTTTATTCTCTTTTTAATATCTCATCAATCATACCGTATTCTAGCGCCTTATCCGCTTTCATCCAGTAGTCTCTGTCACTGTCATTGTACACCTTTTCATAATCCTGTCCTGAATGTTTGGCTATGATCTCGTATAATTCTTTTTTGAGGGTCAGAATTTCTTTGGCTGTAATTTCAATATCACTTGCTTGTCCTTGAGCACCACCCATAGGCTGATGTATCATAACACGCGAGTGAGGTAATCCACTACGCTTTCCTTTTTCACCTGCACACAACAGTACAGCTCCCATAGAAGCGGCCATACCCGTACAAATGGTAGCAACATCAGGTTTAATAAATTGCATAGTATCGTAAATACCTAATCCTGCGTACACGCTACCTCCTGGTGAGTTAATATATATTTGAAT
>CAZJWI010000060.1:0-24063 GCA_964549485.1 uncultured Flavobacteriaceae bacterium | reverse complement strand
ATTGACACCTACAAATATACCCCTTATCTCACAAAAAATAAGAATTAAAAAACAACACCCCCTATTTTTTTGGGGGTTGTTGATAAAAATGTTCATTTTTTAATAAATACCCCCTAAAAAAATATGGTCATTTAAAATATCAAACATATATTTGTGGCCTAATTCAAAATAAACTGCTATTATGAGCAAATCTAAATTAGAATACATCTGGCTTGACGGTTATGAGCCCACTCAAAACATGAGGAGTAAAACAAAGGTCGTTAATGATTTTAGCGGAAAACTAGAAGACTGCCCAGTTTGGTCTTTTGACGGATCATCAACAAAACAAGCATCAGGAGATTCTTCAGATTGCTTATTAAAACCTGTGGCTATTTACCCAGATCCGCAACGTATTAATGGGTTTTTGGTAATGACAGAGGTTTTAAATGCCGATGGCACCCCTCACGTAACCAATCACAGAGCCAATATTGACGATAATGACAATGACTTTTGGTTTGGTTTTGAGCAGGAATATTTTATTATGGACAAAGCCACCCAACTGCCTTTAGGGTTTCCTATAGGTGGCTATCCAGGCCCACAAGGCATGTACTACTGTTCGGTAGGTGGAAGAAATACACATGGTCGCGATTTTGTTGAAGAACATGCCGATTTGTGTATTGAAGCGGGTTTAAATTTTGAAGGAATCAATCAAGAGGTAGCTTCTGGACAATGGGAATTTCAACTCTTTGCTAAAGGCGCCAAAAAAGCGGGTGATGAAATTTGGATTGCCCGTTATTTATTAGATCGCTTAACAGAGCAATATGGCTGGTACATCGAATATCACCCAAAACCAGTTAAAGGTGATTGGAATGGTTCTGGTATGCACGCCAATTTCTCCAACACGACTCTAAGAACCTGTGGATCTAAAGAAACCTATATGAAAATCTGTGAAGCTTTCCGTCCAGTAAAAGAAGAACATATTGATGTATACGGAGCCCACAATGAGCAACGTCTTACAGGCTTACACGAAACAGCTTCTATAGATGATTTCTCTTATGGAGTATCAGACAGAGGCGCTTCGATTCGCATCCCAATTATCACGGTAGAACAAGGTTGGAAAGGCTGGTTGGAAGATCGTCGCCCTGCTTCAAATGCAGACCCCTACAAGGTAGCCGGACGTATTGTAACTACTGTAAAAAATGCAGCGATCTAATCGCGCAAGCTTATTAGTATAATGAAGCGCTCATCCTTGATGGGCGCTTTTTATTTACTTAAAAATAGCCTACTAAATCTACCATAGGAGTACTTCCAAATAGCAGTATTGGGTTTTGCGATTGAGTCTATAAGCACTGTCACCATCTACATATCATTGTGAATGCCTGAGGTCATAACAAGAGCCGCATACCTTGGCAGGAATCGGTATAAGTGGCCAACCTAAGATTACTTGTAGGTCTGAGCCCAACACCACCTATTTTTTTTGTAGCATTAAATTGCGTTATTTTGTTAACACTTATCCCTAATTCTTGTTAATTGAAGTATTTCCGACTAATACGGCTTCCTAACCTGTTTATTATTGCCTTGACTCAGCTCGTGGTACGCTATGGTATTATTGAAATTTTAGAGGCCGATATTACTCTAAGCAAATTAGGTTTAAGTTTTATCATACTGGCCACTGTGTTAATTGCTGCTGGCGGTTATGTGATCAACGATATATTTGATATCAGCGCCGATAAAATTAATCGTCCTAAAAAGCGTCTTGTAGGCTTGGAAATTAAGGAGCCTCAGGCCAAACTTATCTATTTCTTATTCACCTTTTCGGGCTTGGGCCTAGGCTTTGTCTTGTCAAATATGATGGGGGCTCCAGTGTATTTCTTATACTTCTTAGCAACAGCTGTATTGCTGTATTTCTATGCGCGTTACTTACAGCGATTTGCACTTATTGGTAATATTGTAGTGAGCCTATTGGTGGGGCTCTCTATATTAATAATTGGTATTTTTGAATTATTACCAGCGGTAGATGCCTCAAATGAAATAACGCAAATGGAAGTTTTTGTCCTGATACAGCAATTGTCCTTTTTTGCTGTTGTCATGACCCTGATACGCGAGCTGGTCAAGGACATCCAAGACATTCAAGGCGACCATGTGGCACGATATAAAACATTGCCCATCCTCTTGGGTGCAGCCAGAACCGCAAAAATTACCGCCCTTCTAATTTTACTGCTCATTACCCTTATAGCTTGGTATGTCTTTACTTATCTTCACGACTATAAAGGATTGTCTGCGCTCATACTTTTTGGGCTGGTCGCACCTTTATCTTATGTGGCTATGATTTTGAGAGAAGCGACCACGACCAAACAATACGGTCGTATCGCGACCTACTTAAAGTTAATCATGTTATTAGGTATCTGTTTGATACCCGTTATCACCTACACTATCCACTATGTTAGCTCATAAACTTGCCCATAAGAATATTGTTCTTGCCTCTGGTTCACCTCGCCGTCAGCAATTTTTTAAAGAATTAGATATCCCTCATAAGGTAGAGGTTAGAGCGGTTAATGAGGATTTTCCAGATACGCTAAAAGAAAGTGAGATCACAGATTATCTGGCCAAACTTAAGGCTACCGCTTTTAAAGATCTTGAACCTAACGACGTTTTGGTGACCAGTGATACCATTGTATGGCACGACAATAAGGCGCTCAATAAACCTGAAAGCCGAGAAGAAGCCTTAGCCATGATAGGCTCCTTATCTGGCAAAACGCATAAGGTAATTACCTCGGTAGCTTTTACCATGCCCCATACCCAAATTGTAATAAATGATACAACCAAGGTGACTTTTAAAACATTAAGTGAAGAAGAGATTGCCTATTATGTAGATCACTTTGAACCTTACGACAAGGCCGGTGGCTATGGCGTTCAAGAATGGTTTGGCTATATCGCAGTGACACATATCGAGGGTTCCTACTTTAATGTTATGGGGATGCCCCTGCACAAGGTCTACCAGACATTAAGTCAACTTGCATAAGCTTTCTTCGGGGCCTTAAAGTTGCATCATCTTCATGTGTATAGGATACCCCTATGTTCTTCCTACTGTGGTGAAGAGCACAACCTCGCTTTCGCGAAAGCGCACTACGACCAACCTCTTGCAGTATTAATCGCCAAAATCTCTACTTCATAATGGCTTATTTTATCGACGAAATACTTATTTAATATGTTGAAATACACAAATTTTAACATTTCAATGTAATTCCGTTTGGTTTTTTTATTACATTTGGCTCACCCAAATATGTACAGCCCAACAAATTATATCTGTACGAACCTGCTTAATAATGAAAAACATACTACTATTTTTAGTGGGCTTCGCGGTCACTGCAACCGCTTATGCCCAAAACAACAATTTCTTTACACAAACTACAGATCAAGACATTAACCGCTCTAGCGCGGCTCTAGAACGTGTTATTGTTCCAAAGGCCTATAAAACGTATGCGCTTGATGTAGATGGATTAGCATCGGTGGTCTCGGCTGCTCAAAGCCGACTCCAAAACAGAACATCTCCTATTAGCGCGAGCTTTCCCTTAGCCGATGGTCACTTTGAGACCTTCTCTATTTTTGATTCGGAAGTGATGCATCCAGAGTTACAAGCCAAGTATCCTCAAATACGTAGTTATATAGGGATAAGTCAACAAAATCCGCTTCACAAGATTCACTTTACAATTACCCCACAGGGATTTAGAGGCATCATTTTAGGAGAAAAGACCATTTATATGGATCCCTATGCCAAAGGTGATACTTCAAATTATATTGTATACCAGCGCAGCGATTTGTCAAGATCCCAAGACGACAATTGGAGATGTCATTACCAAGAGCAAGCAGAAGCTTTAGATCTTCAGGATGCCACTCCAAGTACAGGTATGCGAAATTTACAAGACGGACGCTTGAGACGTTATGAGATAGCGATAGCATGTACTTCAGAATATACAGCTTATCACGACGATGGTGACAACACAAATGGTGACGATCGAGCCGATGCTCTTGCCGCTATGGTAGTAACCGTTGCTCGTGTAAATACAGTATATGAGGTGGATCTAGCAATGACTTTCCAACTTGTACCCGATAATGACGAATTGATTTATTCTAATGGTTTTGCTATTAGTGGAGACGTTGATCCTTATGACAATTATGACGGAGGTCAGATGCTTGGGGTAAACACCAGTAATATAAACGGGCTTATTGGCTCAGGTGCTTATGACATTGGCCATGTATTTAGTACTGGTGGTGGTGGTATTGCGAGTACCTCTCCATGTGGAACCAATAAAGGTGCTGGAGTAACTGGTATTGTAACTCCAGAATTTGATCCTTTTGATATCGATTATGTGTCTCACGAAATTGGTCATCAATTTAGTGCAGGTCACACCTACTACAATGCGTGTTTCGGTTCTAAAGTGACCGAAGACTATGAACCAGGTTCGGCCTCTACCATTATGGGCTACGCAGGAATCTGTGTACCTAACGTACAGGAAAACAGTGACGCTTATTTTCATGCCACAAGTTTCGCCCGAATAACAGCTTCTGTAAATTCGGATGTGTGTGAGCAAGAAATTCTTATCGCAAATAATGAGCCTACAGCTGTTGCCGTAGCGAGTTATACCATACCTTTTTCGACTCCTTTTGAATTAGATGGATCTTCAAGTAGCGATCCCGATGGTGATACACTTACCTACTGCTGGGAACAATTTGATAGTACCAACGGAGGAACACAGCCTCCAGTATCTACAAACACAGCTGGGCCTAACTTTAGAACTAATTTCCCTACCACTAATCCTATTCGTACCATGCCCAATCTTGAGGCGGTTATTAATAATACCACCCCTACTTGGGAGGTTTTATCTAGTGTAGCCCGTACGATGAATTTTAGACTCACTGTTAGAGATAATAATCCCGTAGGAGGACAAACCGATCAAGCCAATACCGCAATTACGGTTTCTGGTACGGCTGGTCCTTTTGTGGTGAGCAGCCCTAATGCTGCAGGTGTCATATGGTACGCTGGTGCTTTAGAGACAATAACCTGGGATGTCAATGGAACTAACAGTTTGTCTTCTAATGTTAATATCCTATTGTCTACCGATGGTGGGTATACTTACCCTATCACTCTGGCATCTGGTGTGCCCAATAACGGAAGCCGAACGATCACAGTACCTGATAATGTAGGTACTACCAATCGAATCAGAATTGAAGCAGCATCCAATATTTTCTTTGATCTATCCAACAACGACTTTGAGATAAAGCCAGGTACCTGGGAGTTTACCACTGCTGCAGCTACACAAAATATATGTCAGCCCGATAATGCTGTGTTTAACTTTAATTATGTCCCTGCCGTAGGTTACAGCGAATCAGTTAGCTTTAGCGTAGACAATCCAGCAGGAACCTCTGTTAATTTTAGTCCTAGCTCGCGTTCTAGTGCTGGACCTGTCACTATGACAATATCAAACACCTCAGCAGTAACCCCAGGAAGCTATCCTTTGACGGTAACAGGTACCTCCAGCCCTAGTTCGGATGTAGAGACTGCTGCCTTTGTTTTAAACGTATTTGATAATACTATTGACGATGTAGTATTAAGCAGTCCTGTTAACGGAGCGACAAATCAATCTACAGGAATCGATTTGAGTTGGAATTTCCTGGCATCGGCCTCTTCCTATGATGTGCAAGTATCAACCGCAGCAGACTTTTCATCACTAACCGAATCGGGTACTGTAAACAATGCACTGTCATACACAACCACCTCACTAACTCCTGGCACTATATACTATTGGAGAGTACGTCCTAACAATCCCTGTATTGCCGGAAACTTTGGAGAGATCTACTCTTTTCAAACCGCAAACGATGTTTGTATCACCTATGATCAAGAGTATTTTGAAAATGGAGATAATGTTTGGGAGTCTACTGGAACCAATGCAGTAAGTGCGCGAGTTGATGTGCCCGACAACATTATTTTGAGCGATGTGAGTTTTTATATGCAGGCCGATCATGGTAATATTAATCATATCAAAATGCAATTTAGCTCTCCATCAGGACGCTTTGCCGAAATCTACAACCGCGATTGTTCTGGTTCTGACTTTGATGTGACCTTTTCTGATGCCGGAACGCCACTTACCTGTGGAAATGTAGATCCAACGACTTTTGCTAGTCTCGAAGGTGTACAACAGGCAGGGCAACTTTTTACGCGTTTCCATGGCGAAAATGCTCAAGGTACTTGGGTACTACTAGCTACCGATAGAACCAATGGAACGGGAGGAACATTTAATGAATTTAGTGTTCGCATTTGTGGTGAATTACAAATCGTAAATGACTTAAGTGTGGATACAAATGATATTTTAACCATTACCAATGGAGAGACCAAAACCATTGACCAAACCCTACTGGAAAGTTCTCAACCTGGGGCAGTAGCCGCAGATTTAAATTATGTCATTACGCGTTTGCCTTCAAATGGTACATTGTTTATCTCTGGCGTGGCAGTAACTGCTGGTGAGACATTTACTCAAGAAGATATCAATAACGGCTTGTTGACTTACAATTTTACAGGGCTGGCAGGAGAAACCGACGGCTTCGGATTTACTGTAACTGGTAACAACAGCGCGATCATAGGAGGGCAATCCTTTGCTATTGCTTCTCCAGTAACTGCTCCACCTGTAGCTATCTGTCAAGATTTTACTGCAGATTTGGGTACCAATGGGCAAGTCACTATTTTGGCCTCAGACATTGATAATGGCTCTACAGATGATGGCACTATTGCCAGTTATAGTCTTGATGTAGATACTTTTGATTGTTCGCACGTGGGTATACCTCAAACCGTGACATTAACCGTGACCGATGACGAAGGACAGACTGATAGTTGTACAGCCACAGTTACGATAACTTATACCAACAACACCCCTCCTTCCAACCTAATCATCAATACGATCGCAGCAACAACTGCGGTGGCTACATGGGATGATCAAGGTATTGGAAATTACCAAGTGCGCTTTCGCGAAAGCGGAAGTACCACCTGGACATTACTGACGGGGATTACGACAAATAGTACCACTTTAACAGGTCTTACTGCCAGTACCATGTATGAGGTACAAGTACGTGCAGTCTGTGGCCCAGCTATGAGTGATTACTCTTTGACCACGACTTTTACCACGACAGCGGTAAGCTACTGCCCTTCGTTTTCTGATGATCCAGCGGCAGAGTACATCACAAATGTAACCTTGGCAGATACAGGTGACACTGGCGGTCCTAGCGGCATTAATAATAATAGTGGATCGTCTGCCTATAGCGATTTTACAGCTGTGGCAGCAGCCGAAATAGAAATGGGAACCACTCCTACTATCTCAGTTAATAAGACGTTTGTAGGTGGACCTTGGAATGAGGCGGTAACCGTTTGGATTGATTACAATCAAAATGGAGACTTTACAGATCCCGGTGAACAAGTAGTAACCGACCCTGCCGATAGTAATGACTTGGTCAATGTTGCCTTTAGCGCTCCCGTACCTATGACAGCTATGGCAGGAGATACCAGAATGCGTGTTGCCATGAAGTATTTTAATACGGCCGGTTCTACTCATAATGACCCATGTAATACCCCTACGGCATTTGCCTATGGGGAGGTAGAAGATTATACAGTAACTATTATAGCAACAGACCCCTGTCCTACCACCACAACTTACTCTGGATCCTGGGATGCTGGGTCGCCTACAGCCAGTACTAAAGCTGTCTTTAATAGCAACTTTACAACTACAGCCTCCGATATTGAAGCATGTACTGTAGAAATTGCTCCAGGTGCTACTGTAACAGTAACGGCGGGTCACTATTTGAGAGCTCAGAGTAATATTGTAGTAAATGGCACACTAATTATTGAACACGAAGGTAGTTTGGTGCAGGTTGACGATGCTTCAACTATTACAAAAGGAGGAAGTGGTGTGATAGAAGTAAGAAAAACGACACCAACTCTCAAACCTAGAGATTTTATGTTTATGAGTAGCCCGATGACGGCCGAGACTCGAGATGGTGTCTACGGTAGCGTAAACGGAACCGACAATGCCTTTAGAGTGATTTACCTCAACCCTTCTAACTTTAGCGTAGATCCTGCGGTAAGTGGGTATGCACCTTATGCTGGTGCCGAGACCTTCTTAAGTGTAGATAATACCTTCTTAGGAAATCATACCTCTAATGAGGCCCTTGTTCCAGGTGAAGGTCTAATTGTATATCCACAAGCCTCCTTTACGGATGGTAATCAAACCTATGATCTTACCTATACCAAAGGAACTGCTAATAATGGAATCATTACCTACCCTATCAACTATAATGGCACAACTGCCGATAATTTCAATTTGATTGGAAATCCGTATCCATCGGCTATAGATGTATCAAGACTCATCGATAATAATCCGATGATTAACGAGATCTATTATTGGGAGCATGTCACAACCCCAAATAATAGTTTGCCAGGATACCTGGGTAATAACCCCTCTATGCAGGATTTCTCTATGAGAAATAAAACAACGGGTATGGCTGCTGTTAACAAACCAGGAGATGTGCCCAACCAATACATCGCATCAGGACAAGGTTTTGCCATTAAAGCCGACCAAGGAGCTTCCAGCGATGCTGTTGTAGTGTTCAAGAACGATATGCGTATTACAGGTAATAATGACCAATACCGATCTAATGGCCCTGCTAGTGATCTCATGTGGTTAAAAATTGAGAATACCACATTTGAGCTTCACAGCAAAGCTGCCTTAGGATTTTTGCAGGAGGCTACCGCTGGTATAGACCGCGGATACGATAGTAAGCGTATGGCTACACCGCTCTCAATCTATACGAGCGTAAAGACAAAAGAGCAATTAGGGATACAGGGAAGAGAAGCCTTTGATGTCAGCATGCAAATACCTGTTGGATTTGCAACGGCTATTGAAGAAGTTACGTCTTATACTATTAGCTTAGATGCTTTTGAAGGAGATAATTTAATGGCATCGCCTATGTACTTAATTGACCTTATTGAAGAACGTTACGTCAATTTGAAAGAACAAGACTACACCTTTACCGCCAATATGACCAATACCAATGATCGCTTTATGCTTGTTTTTGAAGCACCAGAGGTCTTAGGTGTTACAAATATCGATACCTTAGAGAGCGCTATAAGCCTCTATCCTAATCCAGCAAGTGATTCCTTTGTTATTGGTTATACAGGAGCTACCCAATTGGATGAGGCCCGCATCATCGATACCAATGGAAAAGTGGTACAGATAATCAATCTTAAAGATTTTGATCAAATGAAGCAGGTTAGTATAAGTAACCTTGCTACTGGTGTCTATTTTGTTCAAATTCAAGGAGTCAGTCAAACAGTTATTAAAAAATTGATTGTTCAATAAGTAATACAAACAGAATTGAATTAAAAACACCTCCCTATGGAGGTGTTTTTTTTGTGCCCAATATCCTAAATCGAGTTCAAAGCATGTCTTACATTTCATCGAGTGATAAAATCATTTTTTATCGAAATTTCTCACCAAATTAATTAAAACATCGATGAAATACACAAATACAGGTTAAATTACACAAAAAATTAAGTTTTTGTTTTGAATGTGGTTGGTTTTTACTAAGTTAGCCATCCCAATTTAACTGCTTTATCAGACCCAAATCTGATGTAAAACCTGCTTATTATGAATAAAATTACTTTGACGAAAGTAAAGTACGCTTCTTTATTGGTACTACTTTTATTTATGTTTTCTAGTGTGTCTACTACAGCCCAGACCACTGTTTTTTCTGCCGATTTTTCTAATGGTACTGGCGACAATGCCTGGACCACCAGCACTTCATCTGGTAGTTCATGGATTAGAGATACTGGCGGCAATTATGCCCGCGTTAATCCTGAAAACAACTATTCTGGCTTTTCATACTCAGATTATGTGAGTCCTGTCATTGATTTTACAGGATATAACGACTTAACACTCTCGGTAGATATTGCTTACGATACCGAGCGCTTTTGGGATGGAATGCACATACAGTATTCTATCGGTGGAGGTGCCTGGACGACCTTAGGCTCAGAAGCTTCAGGTTTTTACAATGATACCGATGTAGATGGACTATTTAATGGTGCAGATGGATGGTCGGGACGACCTGGTTTTACTTTTAATAATGTAACTATAGATTTAAGCGCTTTTGACGCTACCTTTAATGGTGCGAGCAATGTGAGATTTCGTTTTGTTTTTGGTAGTGATGGATCAATCAACTATGGCGGTGCGAGATTTGATAATTTCGAAATCGTCAATGGTGCAGTGGCTACAGCCTATTGTACTTCAGGAGGTTTTCTTAACCCATCTGTTATTAGAAGAGTCAATTTTAATACAATAGATAATAATACCCCTATAGAAAGTGTCGGGTATTCAGATTTTACGGCCCTATCAACTAACGTTCAGCAATCAAGTACACATGATCTAACTGTACAGGTCAATACTAATGGAAACTATTATTTTGAAATTAAGGCCTGGATAGATTGGAATCAAGATTTTGATTTTAATGATCCGGGAGAAGAATATGACCTTGGTACCGCTACTAATGTTACCAATGGTGCTACTTCTAATTCGCCTTTGTCAATCACGGTTCCCGCAGGAGCTACTCTGGGTAATACCCGTATGCGTGTAGTGAGTTATTGGAATGGCACACCCACCTCCTGTAGTACCGGTTATTACGGAGAGACAGAAGATTACACCATCAACGTAACGGCAGCTGCGGTTGGTCCAGAGATTGCAGTTACCGGTAACGGTAACAATATTACCGACGGAGACACCGGCGTGAGTTTGACCAATCATACCAACTTTGGAGGTACTAGTATTGGAAATACGGTAACCAGAACATATACCATAAACAACACAGGTACCCTTCCCCTCACCGTAGGTACACCAACCATTACTGGTGCTGGGGCGGCTCGTTTTTCATTGGGATCATCCCCTGCAGCCTCTGTAGCGGCTGGAAGTAGTACCACTTTTTCGGTAGATTTTACGCCTACAGCATTGGTTACCAGCAATGCGGTAATCACTTTTGTAAATAATGACACAGATGAAAACCCATTTAGTTTTGCTATTCAGGGTAATGGAATAGATCCATCAGCTTCTGTAAGCATCTACTGTAGAGATTTTGAAAGTGCCTCAGACCCATGGACCAATACCACTTCTACCAATGGATCGTGGACCAGAGGAACCGAAGCCACAGCATCTGCTGGGGCCTCTGGCAGCTATCTATACACTCAAAGAAGTTCTGGTGTATATAGCAATGATTCAAGACAGGTAATCACTAGCCCAACGATTGATCTTTCAGGCTATGAAAATTTAACTCTAAGCGTTGACCTATGGTATGATATGAGTAGCGACGGTAACACGACTGCTCCAACTCCTGACGGTTTTCAGTTGCAATTTAGTCCAGATTCTGGAACCACTTGGTATGCCCTTGGTAATGCCCAAGGTGATGGGAATAATTGGTACAATAGTGAAGTTGTTTATAATATGGGAGCCACTACTGCTGGTGTTCCTACATATATCAACGGATGGACCAATACGAGTTCTGGTTGGGTAACCGCAAGTATCGACTTACATTCTCAGGCTTTTGACGACAATGCCAATGTACAGTTTCGATTTGATTTTAGATCAGATTCTGGAACTACAGATGTTGGCGTTGCCGTAGATAATTTCTGTATTTCAGGAAATACTATCGCAACCATAGCCGATCCAAGTTGTGGTCCTGCGGGTATAGGTGCCAATCTTGCCTTATGGTTACGTGCAGATGCAGGTACCAGTACTACAACCAATGGTGGCAGTATTTCCGAATGGGCCGATCAAGCTTTTGGTACAGCGTTAACCAATGCCACAGCCAGCTCTGGAGAAGAGCCCACCTATCGTAACAACGCCACAGATAACGTTAACTTTCATCCTGTAGTGCGCTTTGATGGCTCTACCTCTGTGATGAAAGGAAAAAAGGGCTTCTACTCTGATGAAATGTACATCGTACTCAAACCCTCTAGCCCTATTTCATATACCACAGGAGCCCAAGATGTCTTTTGTGCCGATGATTACAGAGATGTAGCACCATCAGAAGATGTTACTGGTTTTGAAATGGGTAACACTTCTATTCGATTTACCGATGAGGCCTTTGCCTACAATCAAGGTACTCGTGCCAATTACGGAATTGCGATGGTAAGCACCGCCGAAACGATTACTAATCCTCATATTTATAACGGGCGCACCAATGCCTCAAATTCAGGAGCCGATCTTTTTAAAGACGGATTGGATGTTGGAAATACCGAAGTGAATGCAGGAACTTTTACACGCATTACTAACTCTAGATATTGGTTGGGTCGCAGTGAGGTTTTTGGTGCTAGTTTTGCTGGTGACATTATGGAGGTGATTTCTTACTCATCGGCTAATTCTGTCACAGATCAGCAAAAGATACAATCATATCTCGCTATGAAATACGGGATTACTCTGGGAACTAATGGAGTTAGTTTAGATTATTTAGACACAGACGGAAATACTATTTGGGATATCAGTGAAGATGCTGGAGCCTTTAACTACGATATCGCCGGTATAGGTCGAGACGATTGTTCTGCCCTAAATCAAAAACAATCTAAAAGTATAAATTCTGATGGCTTATTAACCTTTGGATTGGGTGATATTTATGCCACCAATCAGGATAACCCCAACAGCTTTACCAACGATAAGGATTACCTACTATGGGGTAATGATAACGGAAATCTATCTGCCGCCTCCCCTATTGATGTGGACATGAGTGCTGGTATTGGAGGATTATCTACAGATGTAGATTTTCTCGCCATTGAGCGTATTTGGAAAGTGGTAGAAAGTGGAAGCATTGGTACTGTAAAAGTATCAATTCCAGAAACTGCCTTATCTACCGTAATTACACCTCCAGGTAATTTCTTGATGTTTATTTCAGATACACCAACTTTTAACCCTACTTCAGATTACAGAGTGATGTATGCCAATGGGGCAAACCTCGAAACAAGCTACGATTTTGACGGGACCAAGTATATTACTTTTGGTTATGCACCAGAATATCGCTTTGAACGTTCAATCACCTTCGATGGTAGTCAAGATTATTTGGAGGTAGACGACGCACTTGATCTGACCGGCGCTTTTACCATTTCTGCATGGGTACGTCGTGAGGCTGGTTCGGCCAATCGTGACATCCTAGGAAAAAGAGATAATGGTCCCTGGACAACAGGATATTCTCTACGTCTCGACGGTAGTGGTCACGCTCGTATGGTATGGAAAGATGCTTCTAATACTACCCAGGCTTTTACGGGCGCAACAGCAATTCCAGAAGGTGAATGGCATCAAATTGCGGTAATTTATGATGGCGCTGTCGCGAAAATTTATATAGATGGAGTCGAAGATGCTATGGCAACTCTAAATCCTCCTGTCGCTGCTCCTGGACAGAATTTCTTAATAGGTGCTGTCGATAGTACTAACCCTACTAACTTTTTTGACGGTACCATTGATGAAGTACGTGTTTGGGATGGAGCACTTACTGAAGATCAGCTGCGTTTCATTATGAATCAAGAAATCGAGGCCGATGGAAGTCAGGTAAAAGGAAAAATTGTACCTATTAACATTTCCAAAAATGATATCAATAGTGTAAGTTGGGCCAGTCTTGAAGGCTATTTCCCGATGAACCTTTTTGCATATACCAATGTAAAAGACGAATCTGACAATGGGCTTATTGCAGCCATACGTAATTTGGATACTGTAGATAGCCAAACAGCTCCCTTACCTTATGTTTCTGAAAACGATGGCTCGTGGGGCAGCGCAAGCACTTGGACTAATGGTAATGAAGGTATGATTATTCCAGGTTCTGTAGCCTTAGCCGATAGCGGTACTACAGTAGACTGGAATATTGTGCGCACCTCCCATAATGTGACCAAAAGTGTGAATACAACTGTCCTTGCCTTACAGGTGCTCGCCAATGAGTTTACGGTAGATAACGACAGTAAATTGGAAATCACACATTATTTAAGACTAGACGGGACCATCGATCTTGTTGGAGAGTCACAATTAGTACAAACTTTAGATAGTGATTTAGAAACTGCGAGTAGTGGAAACCTAGAACGCGATCAGCAAGGAACAGCCGATACATATACTTATAATTACTGGTCGTCACCAGTAAGTACTATTAATACTTCTATTAACAATCAGACGTTCAACATTTTCACCCTTATGCGTGATGGTAGTGATCCTAACAATCCATTATCTATCAACACCTCTGGCGGTCTAGACGGATCTCCAGGAACACCAATTTCTCTTAGTTCATATTGGTTTTATAAATATGCCAATCAACCTTCTGCCACCTATTCGGCTTGGCAGTATGTGGGCCCTTATGGCGTTATGAATGTGGGTGAAGGATGGACCATGAAAGGTCCAGGAAGTGGTAGTATAACTGACGAGCAAAACTATGTCTTCATAGGTAAACCTAATAACAGTACCACCACAGACCCAATTGAATTAACTGTAAATGCAGGCAACGATTACTTGGTGGGTAACCCCTTTCCATCTGCACTAGATGCTGATCAATTTATAATGGATAATCCACATCTGGATGGTACGTTATTATTTTGGGAACACTGGGGCGGTGGCACACACTACTTATCTCAATACCAAGGTGGCTATGCGCGTTACAACTTATCTGGTGGGACACCAGCCATTAGTCATCCTCTGGTAGATCAAACTGGATCGGGTACTAAAACACCAGAACAATACATTCCAGTAGGACAAGGCTTTTTTGTCACTGCAACCTCTACTGGTACGATTGATTTTAACAACGGACAGCGCAACTTTGTCAAAGAAGGCGGCTCATCTATCTTTACCATAGCCGATACGTATCAGACCGATACCAACAAAGCCTCGGTTAGCATAGGTGAACAGCCTGACGATACGGTATATGACGAGGTAGACGAGCGTACAAAACTGCGTATAGGATATACCGCTCCTAACGGATTGCATAGACAACTACTAATGACTGTAGATCAAGCCACCAGCTTTGGGTATGATCGTATGTATGACGCTGTGATAGATGAAGCTCAATCTAGCGATATGGCATGGGTTATCGATACAGATATTGCGGTAATTCAAGGAGTACCTAATTTGTATGAGCAAAATGTATTCCCTCTCCTATTGCAAACCGAACAAGAAGGTAACATAGAAATCAATCTTGAAGGACTTGCCTTTGCACAAGATAATTTATACATCTTACTTTGGGATAAACTACAAGATTCATTTACCGATTTGCGCAATGGTTCTTTTAGCATGTCTCTACCTGCAGGTGTTTACTCCGATCGTTTTGCTATCGTATTTAAGTATGATGGAGATGAAGAGCAAACAGAAGAAGATGATACTGATGATGAAGATGAGACAGATGAAGACACCACTGGCGATAACGACGACCAGACCAATGAAGACGAGCAGCGTCCAGACGATACGGATACCACAGATAACGACGACAACCAGGACAACGACGATGATGAGTCTGATCAAGACACAGATAACGACGACAATAATAACGATCAAAAGCCAGGTGATAATCCTCCTCGAGATAAACCAAGAGATGAAAAAGGAGATCCTATTTTTGATGTTACGTCCAATAACCAAAGACAACAGTCATCGGCAACTGTAAGCACCCGTTACCAAAAATCAAGTCGTAGGTTAAGTGTAAGCATTAGTAAGCCCACTACCCGATTTACCCAGGCTACTCTATACACTATGTCGGGTCAAATTGTCAAGAAATGGACAGTAGCTGGTGATGCATCTCAGATTGATTTACCAGTAGGCGATGTAAGTGATGGAGCCTATTTACTTGGACTTGATAGCTCAAGCGAAAGTCATATTGCCAAGGTACTCATTCACTAAGTATTTGACGAAATACTTATAAAAGAGCCTCCCTTCTTAAGGGAGGTTTTTTTTGCTTACTCATTTCTTAGATTTTCCATGTTGAAACTACAAACTAACTAGTTAGAACACCCCACTACGCTTTACGTAAAATCGACCGCAGGGAGATTCACGACCGCAGGGAGAGTGAAACGGTAAACCGACCGCAGGGAGATTCACGACCGCAGAAAGAGTGAAACGATAAACCGAGCGTAGCGAGATTCACGACCAAAGGAAAAGTGAAACGGTAAACCGAGCTTGCAAGATTCAAAACCTAATAGCATTCTATAGCGTAAATAAATCCGAACTAATCGAACTAAAATTTTAACAAAAATGCACGAACATTTGTTAGCTTTATCGATAAAATACACAATTAAACGCTCAAATACACAATTTTAACATATTTTGTATGGGTGACTGCACTTTTTTCGTAATTTAGTAATCCCGAATCATAGAAATAGTGCCTAAAGCTATTTCTGCAACCTTTATTACTTATGCAAAAAAATACACTCCCCAAAGTAGCCTTGGTTACTGTATTAATTTTTGTTTTAACCTCACTGCTTTCCCTAGAAGCTACAGCCCAATATTGTACTTCAAATGGCAACGCAACAGATGGTTATACCACAGGAACGAGAAGAGTTACATTTAACACTATTGACAATGCCACCCCAATAGAAGACAATGACTATAGTGATTTTACGGCTCAATCTACCACAGTAACTATAGGTAACACTTACAATCTTAGTGTTCGTGTCAATACAGATGGTAACTATACCGTAGGTACGCGCGCATGGATTGACTGGAATCAGGACAATGACTTTTTGGATGCTGGAGAGCAATACACTCTTGGTGCTGCAACCAATGTAACCAATGGGCTAACTTCTGCCTCGCCCTTTGCAATCACTGTACCCGCAACTGCGGCAGCAGGTACCACACGAATGCGCATATCTACAAGATATAACGTATATCCAACTCCTTGTGCTATTGGTTTTGATGGAGAGGTAGAAGATTATACAATAGTGGTAGCTGGTGCTGTTTCGGGACCAGAAATAGATGTACTCGGTCTAGGTAATAGTATAACACATACAGACACCACTCCAAGCACTACCGATGATACCGATTTTGGTACGATTAACACTCTTAATACCAAAAGCAATACATTTACTATTGAAAACACAGGTACCCTCGCTTTAAATGTGGGTAGCCTTACGATTAGCGGAGCAGGTGCCAGCGAATTTTCGGTTACCAATACTCCTGCTGCGGTTGTCAATAGTGGAAATTCTACCACCTTCGATATTACCTATGCTCCCGGAGCGGTAGGCACACATAATGCCACAGTGAGTATTGCAAATAACGATAGTGATGAAAGTCCTTATACTTTTGCAATCACGGGCACTGCAGTTGCACCAGCGTATTGTGCTGCCTCAGGTAACGGTAATGGTTTTAATGATGTCATTAGGCGTGTCCAATTCAACACTATCGATAATAATACCCCACTTGAAAATGTGGCTTATAGTGATTTTACGGGAATCTCGACCAATGTGCAACAAGGTTCTAGCCATAATCTCAACGTCCAGGTAAGTACGGATGGGAATGTAACCTACTACGTCAAAGCATTTATCGATTGGAATCAAGACTTTGACTTTGACGACGCAGGCGAAGAATACGATCTAGGTACTGCGACCAATGTTGCTAATGGTGCAACAACCCTTTCACCATTGGCTATTACTGTGCCATTAGGTGCCACACTAGGTAATACACGTATGCGCGTAATTCATAAATATAACGCCGCTATTACCAGTTCTTGTGACAATGGCAGTTTTGGTGGTGAAGTTGAAGATTATACCGTCAATATAACCTCTGCCATTCCGGCTCCAGAAGTTTTTGTGAGTGGTAACGGTGTAGAGATACAAGACAATGACACTACCCCCACCACTACCGATCATACCGATTTTGGAGGAACCGCTATTGCTACACCAGTAATACGAACATTTACTATAGAAAATAATGGTACACTCAACCTGAGTATAGGTACTCCAACGCTTTCAGGAACGGGAAGTGCACAATTCACCCTTAGCAGCCTCCCGTCATTGACAATCACCCCCGGAAGCAGTACTAGTTTTGACATTACTTATATTCCGATTTCATTAGGTACAGACAACGCGACGGTGACGTTTACAACAAATGACGCCGATGAAAATCCATACAATTTTAATATTAGAGGTAGTGGCATTGACCCTACGTCTACGGTAGCTATTTACTGTGAAGACTTTAATGCCGCCGGCCACAATTGGACAAGCACCACAGCTACCAATGGGAGCTGGAGTGTGGGTTCTGAAGCTACAGCATCTAGTGGTGCTTCTGGAAATTATGCATATACCCAACGTAGTTCTGGGCAATATCAAAACAATTCTCATCAGGTCTATACCAGTCCTACCATTGATTTGTCAGGATATGAAAAACTGACTTTTAATATCGACTTATGGTACGATACCAGTAATGATTCGAATATTTTCTCTCCTACCCCAGACGGATTTCAAATTCAATTTAGTGCCGATGGTGGTACCACCTGGTATCCATTAGGGGCCAATGGAGAAGGTACTAATTGGTATACCAGCCGCGTGGTTTATAATTTTGGGATTACCCAGGCGGGAAATTTTGTATATGTCAACGGTTGGACAGGAAATACTTCAGGTTGGACAACGGCTTCTATTGACTTACATTCTCAAGGCTTTGATGATAATGCGAATGTACAGTTTAGAGTCGATTTTAGGTCAGATAATAACTCAAGAGATGTCGGGGTTGCCTTTGATAATGTTTGTATTACTGGAACATCGATCGCTAGTGTTGCAGATCCTAGTTGTGGACCTGCAGGTATAGGAACCAATCTCGCTTTATGGTTACGAGCCGATGCCGGTACAGCAGTACCAGATGGATCAATAGTGAGTACTTGGGAAGATCAAGCCTACTCTACCCCTTTTACCAACGCCGAAGCCCCTTCTGGAGCCGAACCTACGTACTACAACAATCCTACAAACAATACTAATTTTAATCCAGTATTGCGTTTTAACCCTAGTAGCTCTGCTATGTATGGTAAAAAAGGGTTTTATTCTGACGAATTTTATATCGTCGTAAAACCAAGATCACCCATTACTTCAAGCAGTGCACCTAATGATATCTTTTGTGGCGACGATTACAGAGAGGTCCAGCCTACAGAAGATGTTACTGGATTTGAAATGGGAGATACCTCGGCTAGATTTACCAATGATGTGGTGGCTTATAACCAAGGACCTCAAACCAATTATGGTATAGCCAATGTAAGTACGACCCAAAGCTTTGTCGAAGCCAACATTTTTAATGGACGAGCTAATGCTAGTAATACTGGTGCCGATTTATATTGTGATGGTTTAAATATCGGTAACACAGAGGTGAATGCGAGTACCTTCACCCGCATCACCAATTCGAGATATTGGTTAGGCCGCAGTGAGACCTTTGGATCGAGCTATGATGGCGATATCATGGAAGTTATTTCTTATAGAGGTCGTAACTCGGATGCCGATCAGGCAAAAATACAATCGTATTTGGCGATCAAATACGGAATTGGGCTAGGAACTAACGGAACTGGATTAGATTATGTCGATTCTGACGGTAATGTAATTTGGGATGCCTCTGCCGACGGTGGCACTTACAACTGGGATGTAGCTGGGATAGGAAGAGATGATTGTAGTTCTTTACATCAGAAACAGTCAAAGAGTGTTAACAGCACCTCCTTACTTACCATAGGTCTAACAGACATTTATGACACTAATAGCAACAATCCAAATACTTTTGCAAACAATAAAAATTATTTACTCTGGGCGCACGATAATGGAAATCTAGGTGCTTCTGCCCCTATAATTGTTGACATGAGTTTTGGAATTGCTGGTATTAATAGTGTGGTTGATTTTATTGCGGTTCAACGATCGTGGAAAGTTCAGGAAACGGGTTCTGTAGGACCCACTAAAATTTCTATACCCGAAGTGGCATTGAGCGCTACTATTACCCCACCAGGTAAATTCTTAATGTTTATCTCTGACACACCTACTTTTAATCCTACCTCAGAGTATAGCATTATGGAGGTAAATGGTTCAAATCTTGAAACTACCTATGATTTTAATGGCACCAAGTATATCACCTTTGGATATGCGCCAGAATACTATTACAATCGCGCTATTACTTTTGACGGTGTAGAAGATTACCTGGATGCTGGTGACGAATTAGACCTAGATGGTGATTTTACTATTTCGGCCTGGATAAAGCCTGGAGCCGGTGGTAATCGTACAATCGTTTCCAAAAGAAATACCGCTTTTGCTGAAGGTTATGATATCAAATTGAATCCAGACAATACAGTAGAGGTTACCCTTAAAAATGGAGTTGCCACAGGAGTGCTAACTTCTAATACAGCATTGCCCAATGATCAATGGCATCAAGTAGCCGTTACTAGTAATTCTGGACAAACCAGTATTTATATTGACGGTGTAGTAGACTCTGCTACAAATATACCAGCGCCGCAAGTAACCGATACAGACTATGCATTTTTAATAGGTGCGGCCGATGGTGTTTCTCCTACAGATTTCTTTGTAGGAACTATCGATGAAGTGAGAATATGGAACCAAGCTTTAAGTGGTACTCAGATTCGATACATTATGAATCAAGAGATTACCCAACATACTGATAATACGGTTGATGGAAGTGTTATACCACAAAATATATCTAAAAATGATATAGCTGCAATTTCATGGAATGCCCTACAAGGCTATTTCCCTATGAATCGCTATACCTTTACTAATGTAAAAGATGAATCGGGCAATGGGCTAGTAGCCGCGATCAAAAACTTAGATACAGTCAATGAACAAACCGCACCACTACCCTATGTCTCTACAGCAGACGGAGATTGGACTGCAGACAGTACTTGGGAATTTGGCGACGAATTTCAACATCCAGCCGCCAACTCCATTGTTAATCCAGCAATTACTATAGATTGGAATATTGTACAAACGGCTCACAATGTGACAACCCAAACCAATA
Organism: uncultured Flavobacteriaceae bacterium; assembly: GCA_964549485.1. Classification (GTDB taxonomy): domain Bacteria; phylum Bacteroidota; class Bacteroidia; order Flavobacteriales; family Flavobacteriaceae; genus Dokdonia. The sequence continues at coordinate 3,058 of CAZJWI010000060.1, read as the reverse complement.
ATACGGTATTGGCTCTTGCTGTAAATGCCGGTGAACTCTCAATAGAAAACGACAGTAAAATCGAAGTCTCTCATTACCTCCGTCTTGATGGATTACTCGATCTTGTTGGAGAATCTCAATTGGTACAAACAGACGATAGTGATCTTGATCCTGCTAGTAGCGGTAGTCTTGAAAGAGACCAGGGAGGTACGGCAGACACCTATACCTATAACTATTGGTCATCACCAGTAAGTACGATAAATACCAGTTCCAACAATCAAGATTTTTCAATCGCAAGTTTGATGAGAGATGGAACTGATCCAAATAATCCAATTCCTTTTGGCATCTCTGGAGGATTGGATGGTGCTCCTGGTACTCCCATTTCACTTAGTGCGTATTGGTTCTATAAGTATGATAACCAAATATCAAGTACCTATTCGGCATGGCAATATGTAGGACCCTTTGGCACCATGTCTCCCGGAGAAGGTTGGACAATGAAAGGTCCAGGCAGCGGGCCAATAACCGCCGAACAGAATTATACCTTTATTGGAAAGCCTAACAATAGTACAACCTCTGAGTCTATCTCATTGACAGTAAATGGTGGTAATGACTATCTGGTAGGAAATCCATTCCCATCGGCCTTAGATGCCAATGATTTTATCAACGATAATCCCCATTTGGACGGTACCATACTTTTCTGGGAACACTGGGGTGGCGGCACACATTACCTTTCTCAGTATCAAGGTGGGTATGGTATGTATAATTTGTCAGGAGGTACTCCAGCAGTAAGCCATCCGCTGGTAAGCCAAACCGGATCAGGCACAAAGACTCCAGGAAGGTATATCCCGGTAGGTCAGGGCTTCTTTGTGGTAGCAGACACCAACGGTAGCATTGAATTTAATAATACACAACGGAATTTTGTCAAAGAAGGAGGTTCATCAATTTTTATGATGGGTGACACTTTTGATGGTAAAGCCGCTTCTACTAATCCAAGTAGTTATCAACCCGACGATACTCGATTTGATCAGGAAGATACCCGTACCAAATTTAGAATTGGATTTACAGCTCCTAGCGGATTACACAGACAACTACTTTTAACCTTGGACAAACAGACAAGCTTTGAGTACGACAGAGGCTATGATGGGCAGATCAAGGATATTCAGGGTGACGATATGACCTGGATGGTCGAAGACAGAAATACAGTCATACAAGGAGTTCCAAATGTACTTGAACAAAACGTATTCCCTTTATATGTACAGTTAGCAACACCGGGCAGTTTTGATATCATGTTGGAAAGCGAAGTATTTGTTCATGATCCAAACTTAAATATTTATTTATGGGACATCTTACAAGACACTATGACCGATATGAGAACTCAAGATTTCTCCATAGCGCTTCCAGCTGGAAATTATAGCGATAGATTTGCCGTAGTGTTCAAGTTTATTGATGACGAAGGTGATGAGACAGAAGATCAAGATGAAGATCAAGATGACACCACTGATACAACAGATGACGACCCACGTGATGATGGTGACGCAGATCAACAAGATCAGGATCAGGATAGTGACAATGACACTTCAGACCAAGATCAACAGGATTCTAATGACGATGACAATCAAAAACCTGATGAGGGGCAAAATGGTCAAGACCGTCCATTGAGTAAAGATACATTGATCAATACCAAGCATACCCAAACGACAGATATGATATCGGCAAGATATACAAAGACCACAGCTAGTATAGGCATTAAAAAGCAGACACCTACTAAAATGACTGGTGTTGCCCTATACAGCATGAACGGCCAGCTAATTAAAACCTGGAAGGTTAGTCAAGATGATATGAACTACACCCTACCGGTAGAGGATATTAGTTCTGGTGTTTACCTGTTGCAGATGCAGACTACCGCAGGACCAGTAGGAAAGAAACTTATTATTAACTAATATATCTAAGTATTAATCGATTAAAGCCTTCTTAACGGAGGCTTTTTTTGTGCGCGTATGCGTTTTCACGAAAGTGGAAGATAGAGCGTCCAACCCTACCCAAATAATGCATCCATCCCAACTTAAACCCTGATGCCTCACAAAAATAAGCTCGATAGTTGATTAAAAGAATATATAGCATTAGACAGCATGTTTATGTTTATAGAGACCATCTTTCCACTTATAAGAATTATAGTGTACAACCTTATAAGCTATCATAGCCATGGGATGATGGCCCCAAACCTCTCTCCTACTTAATTCTAATACAAAAAAAGCTGCCTAAAAGACAGCTTTTAAATGGTAATTTATAAATAAATCCTATTTGGCGATATTGACTGCTCGCGTCTCGCGTATAACGGTAACTTTTACTTGGCCAGGATAGGTCATATCAGTTTGTATTTTCTGCGAAATTTCAAAAGACAAAGCCGATGCTTTATCATCATTGACCTTTTCACTTTCTACAATAACACGAAGTTCACGGCCTGCCTGAATAGCATACGCCTTTTTCACCCCGTTAAAACCAAAGGCAATATCTTCCAAATCCTTTAATCGCTGGATGTAGGAGTCCAAAACCTGGCGTCTCGCTCCAGGACGTGCGCCACTAATGGCATCACAAACTTGTACAATTGGAGCCAATAGTGATTTCATTTCAATCTCATCGTGGTGGGCTCCTATAGCGTTACAAACATCGGGTTTTTCGCCATGCTTCTCGGCCCATTCCATACCTAAGATGGCGTGTGGTGTTTCTGTTTCTGTATCTGGCACCTTCCCGATATCGTGCAGGAGACCAGCTCTTCTTGCCAATTTTGGATTAACGCCGAGCTCTGCAGCCATTACCGAACACAACTTGGCTACTTCTCTACTGTGTTGTAGCAAATTTTGACCGTAAGAAGAACGATATTTCATACGTCCTACTGCTTTGATCAATTCTGGGTGTAACCCGTGTATACCTAGATCGATAACTGTTCGTTTTCCTACTTCTAGAATTTCCTGTTCTATTTGTTTGGTCGTTTTTTTAACCACCTCTTCAATACGAGCGGGGTGGATACGGCCATCGGTAACGAGTTTATGTAAAGACAATCGTGCAACCTCTCTACGTA
>CAZJWI010000059.1:0-41767 GCA_964549485.1 uncultured Flavobacteriaceae bacterium | reverse complement strand
ATATCCAAAGCCTATAGGATGTGTCAGATCCAGATCTACTTCAAATATAGCTCCTCCTACTCGTTCTTTACCGCGATTTGGGCCTGCGTCTACATAGGGTTGTCGCTCCTTTGTCACTGTCGAATCTTCCTTGTTTTTGGTGAGTTTTTCTTTGGCAATTTTGGTGTTAACAGCCCAAGAAGAAGCTCTGGCAATGGTGATTAGTGTATTGCCTTGTTGTACCCAATTTTTGATTTTTTCGATGTCATTTTTACCGAGGCTGCTGTAATTACCAGATACCATGACCATAGTATTGTACTCCTGTAAAGGCACACGCGAAAAGTTATTCATCAAGACTTTGGTAATTGGCATATGCATCCGTGTATCCAACAAATGCCAAACTTCTCCAGCTTCGTAAGAGCTAGTTCCGTCACCTATTAGCATGAGGGCCTTTGGAGCGTCAATTTTTTGAAAATTACGACTTCCTAGATCGATACCTTTAAGACTAAATCCAGTATTGGTAGCGTAGATAGGGACCTCAAATTTGGCCTGCGCATCGCGCACCAATTGGTGCACTTTGTCTGAGTCAAGCTTTTGTCTGGAGACCGGAACCAGTAGGGTACCGTAGTTAAAAGAGACGGGTCCTGCAGTAGTTTTGGCGGTAAAGGGTTTAAATGCCGTGGCCACAGTGATATCATTTTCTTGTAGATAATGTAGGGCAGCTGGGGCATTGTAATCGTTATAGTCAATCAGATAGGCGTAGGAGGTAAAAGGCACCGCTTTATAGTTAATCAGTGATTGGGTCGAAGTGATTTCTCGACCTAAATCAGGTGTTTTTGAGAGGGGGCGGGCTTGCATATTGTAAAAATTAGCCACAGACCATGCACTGGCATCGTAGTATACACTGTCTCTATAGGTGTCATAGGTTTCAAACATTGACTGTACCATACGCTTTTGAGCTTGCAGTGTGGGTACCACATAGCGTCCGTCTTTGGCAGCGTAAGTCTTAATGCGGTGCTTTAGTAGTTTATCTACAAAAGCTTTGGTGCGATTTGGATCGTTTGGATCTCCAAATTCATAAGCGGCGGCTTGATCTGTGCTCGCTTTCGCGAAAGCGGATACAAAAAAATCTTGCTGATACTTGCGAAGTTGGGCTTTGTTCTCTACCGCGGCTTTAACCGTAGCCATCCCAGAGGTATACTGATTGCGAATGGTAAAGGGAAAAGAGATAGTACCATAATCTGTGTCTTGCAGATGCCCGCGACTACTGGCTTGCTCAAATAAAAGGGCTAGGGCACCTTGTAGGTCAGGATAGGACGAACCATAACCCGGATAAGTGCCATCAAAGGCCTCCTTTGTAAAATAGAAAGAGCCAATCTCATCAAGGGCATCAGCAAAGTAAGGGGCAAACAAGTTATTGAGATCTTCATAATTTTCTTTGGGCATGATTGGATCTTTACTGCCTATAGGAAGCATGGGCTCAAAAAAGTGAGTGCTATTGGTCCCCATTTCGTGAAAATCGGTCACGACGTTGGGATACCAATTGTGATACCAATCTAATTTGCCTCGGCTTTCTGGATGGATGGCCAGAAGCCAATCTCTGTTAAGGTCAAACCAATAATGATTGGTACGACCACGAGGCCACATTTCGGTATGTTCAGCATCATAATTATCGGAGACTAGCGGTGATCCTTTAAAACTATTGGCCCATTGGGTATGACGATCGCGGCCGTCAGGATTGATAGTTGGGTCTAAAAAAACAATACTTTGATTGCGGTATTTCTCAATGTCGGGATGCTCTGAGGCAACTAGGGTGTAGGCAGTTAACAATGCGGCTTCAGAACTTGAAGGTTCGTTACCATGAACATTGTACCCCAATTGTATAAAAACAGGAACTTCATCGTAATTAGAAACCGTTCGTTTACCGTCTACAAAGGCCAAATGCTGTTGCTTAATTGACTCCAGATTGTTCAAATTGTTAGGGTCGCTAATGGTAAGCATGACCAGGGAGCGATTTTCATGGGTTTTGCCATAGGTCGTTATAGAAGCACGATCTGACAAACGTGCGAGCTCTTTGAGGTAACTCACGATTTGATCATGTCTGGTGTGCTGTTCTCCTATAGGATACCCCAAGAAAGCTTCAGGTGTAGGAATTTCTGAGGTAAAGGGCTGATATTTTTTAAAATAATAGTCTTGGGCTTTGAGCTCTCCTTGAAAGGCGGTTACAAAAAGACAAGTAATGACGAGCAGTACGACGGTTATTCTTCGCATTGATTTTTGTTTTGTTGCTTAAAAATAAAGAAAATACCTTGTAAGAGTTGTTAAACTATAGCATAGTTTTTTTCTACCTTTAAATTTGTGCACGATATTTGATGTGCTGTGGTAGTTCATTTAAATTTGCACTATGCGAAATATTTTCTTTCTGTTATTTATAATCACTTCGGTATCGGCTCAAGACGGCATTAGGCCAGGTATGGTCACTCCAGCAGTACAATTATCTCCTGACAGTGATCTCACCTATGCTATATATCTTCCCAGTGATTATGACGCTTCGGCCACTTATCCTACGGTCTTTATGTTTGAACAGGCTGGAAATGGTGCCAAGGCGGTACAGCAATTTGCAATAGCCGCAGCGCTAACACAAAGTATAGTGGTTTCGCCTAATAGTCCGGTAAGTGATTCTTTGGCCATTGGCTTGCGCCAAAGCGCTCAATTTATCAATACCATCTATAAAACCTACGCAGTAGATAAGTCTAAAATTGTTCTTGCAGGCAACGGTAAAGGAGCTATGGTTGCTACCAGCAGTGCACAACTCAATGATGACATTCTAGGTGTTATCGCCATAGATGATGCCTTTATCGATCTGCAGTTATTGACCAAAAAAAGCAGTACTATATATGTCTTACTAAGCGGTGACGAAGGACCTAGCTATTACAAGATGAAGGCGTTGAGAAATGTTTTGAAAATCAAAGATGCCTTGGCTGGATATTATTTGTATGAGGGGTATCAAACATTACCAGCTTCGGGCTATCTCTCTTCTGCTTTAACTACTATTTATTTAGAAAAGCAGCTAGACCCCACTGCGGTTACACGCTATTTTGAGAGCGATTTGGCCTTTGGAGAGCTACTGTATAAACAGCGTAAGCCTTTGGCTGCCTTTAGCTTTGTATCAGGGCTTAAAGCCAAATACAAGAAAAAAGTGGATGATTTGGACGCTCAGAAAGAATTATTGAGAACTATAAGAGGCAGTAAAAATTTTAAAGTGCAACGCAGTCAGCGCAACAATCTGCGAGAGGCCGAACAATTTTTGGCAGAAGATTTTTCCTATTATTTGGAAGAGGATGTAGGCAATGCCTATTTCGATAATTTGGGTTGGTGGAATTTTCAAATGAACGAACTTGATGCCAAAATAGATAGCACAGCAAGAAATCTTCAGGATCGCAAGGCTGCTGTTCGCTTAAAAAAATATGTTCAGGCTATAACCGAAGATAAATACATACAGATCAAAAAGGCCAATCCATCAATAGCCCAATTACTATTTGTCAATGTTTTGCGTACCCTGGTCAACCCCAATAACGCTGATGCTTTTCTTCAGGCTATTTCCTATAGCGCTATTGAAGGCGATGACAATGCGGCTCTGTTTTATCTGGAAGAACTACTTAAAATGGGTTATAAAGATTATGATGCCCTCTATGCTATTGAGGGCACTACCGCCCTTCGATTAGACGAAGATTTCAACCTCATAATCAAAGCCTATCTGGGTAAGTCAAAATATTATTGATCTGCCATATTACAGTGTATCTAGGCTATTGGACCATCAAATGAGGCACACTATCAACATCCCAATCTATCACTAGACCTTTGGCTAGTGAAGCTGCTATGGCTTTTCCATAAAGCTGTTCTGTTAGATACAGTGCGGCCTCGAAGCTTTTGGCTCCACCAGCCGAGGTAATATATTTGCCGTCATGGACAAATAATACGTCTTTACGAACATCCACCTTTGGAAATTTTTGCTGCATACGGTCAATATCGGCAGGAAAAGTGGTAGCCACCTTACCATCTAATAATCCCGCGGCGGCAAGTACAAAAGCCCCGTCACAATGTGAAGTCACATAGAGTGCCTGCTGAGCTGTTTTTCTAACAAATGAAATCATCTGTTCATTTTCCAGGTCGCTGTCTAGATGATGCTCTGCGCTAGGAACAACTAATATGTCAATATTTGGAGTAGTGGGGTCTGTATAATCAAAGTTTGGCAAGATGTACATACCTTCAAATGTCTTGATTGGATGCAGGGTATTGGCTACTGTAAATACATTCATCGCTTTGATACTGTCTCTAAATATAGTATGTTGAAATATGTCATAAGGAGCCGTGAGTTCGGTGTTGTAGGTGCCATCCATAATCAAAAGACCAACATTGTAGCGTGTGCTATCCAGCTGTAGATCGGGTCGTCTTATTTCCAGATCTTGCCCCCAATCCTGGGAGTTTGATTGGGATCTAGGATTAGCCTGGGTTGTGGATGTGTTAAACTCACAGCCAAGAAGGCTAAGGCTTAAAACAAAATATAGGATGCGTATCATATTTATTTATTTGTGGTTAAAGATAGCGTAGATTTTGCAGTTTCTCTTTTGATGAGCTGTTGTGCTCGTGCCATACATAACCAAGCTATAACTGCGATACCGCCAAAGAGAAGCCAGGTCGCTTTAAAACCATACGCTGCTGTAATTTGCATACCCATATTGTGCCCAATTATATGAGCCACCGAGAACGCCATAGTGTATACCCCCATATAGCTACCTTGTTTTCCAAATTTGGATCTATCTAAGGCAAATTTATTACTAAAAGGGAAGGCAATCATTTCACCTAAGGTCATACAAACCATAGCGATGACAACTATTGCCGCCCAGGACTCCCAAATAAGCATGAGAAAGCTAAGCGCTGTAAGCCACAGACCAAGTATAGTATAGCCTATTGGCGTACCTTTTTTGCGCTGCAACCAGGCGATAAGAGGCATTTCAAAAACAACAATTAAAAAGCCATTAAGACCAATAAGAAGTCCTATGCTCACTTCGCTAAGTTGATGAACGCTTCTGTAGAATACAGGAACCACAGAAAATATAGGGACAAAAATGGTTGCAAACAGAGCCAAGGCTACGATAAACAAGACAAAAGCTTTGTCTTTCCAAGGTGATCTTGGGTGGTCGGGTACGATCTCCTTGTCTAATTCCTTAGCTTTTTTGGGATGTAACATTTTCGTCATCAAAAAGGCAGCTGCCAGACAGCTTACACCATCTGCGTAAAACAAGGACTCATACCCAAGTGTACCAATGAGAAGGCCTCCAAGTACAGGCCCGGCTCCCATACCTAAATTAATCGCGAGTCGTATCAGGGTTAACGAGCGCGTTTTGTTTTCGGGTTTGGAGTAGGCACTAAGTGCTACATAAAATCCAGGTCTACCCATGTCGGCCAAGGTAATAAGGATAAAAAATGAGGCGCAGATTAACCAGAAGCTACTTATATGCATAACCCACAAAAAGTTAAGTCCCGTCAGGATGAGACTCAACAATATAACTTTGTAATAACCAATACGATCACAAAGCACACCACCCAGCCAAGATCCAACTAGTGATCCCAAGCCATAAGCGGTCATCACCCAGGAAATTTTCTCAAGGCTATAGTTTAGATCCTCATTGAGATATATCGACAAAAAGGGAATAACCATGGCTCCCAATCTATTGACAAAGGTAATCACGGCTAGCCACCAAATTTCTATAGAGAGCCCCTCAAAGGTCTTGATATAATTGCGTAACAGTGTAGGCATAGGCTTTTGATTTTAAATCTCCGAAATCGCTAGTGTCCAAACAAAAAAAGTCCGACACAATCGCCGGACTTTTATGGTTTAAACTATTTACGTACAGTCATCACATAACCAACCGACACATGTTGAGGTGAAGTATTTGATTTTGATATGTCGAGACTCGTTTCATTTTTTAATGCATTTACCTCAAAGCTAGTTAAAAATTCTTTTACAGTTACTAAAATCATTTGTAATACTTACAAAAGCCTACTTTCAATTTACACCAATCTAGGAATAGTAGCTCAAGGACTATTTGCTAATAGATAGGATGCAATCTTAAGTTCAAAACGATCTCAAGGCATACTAGATACTATCTTGATTAACTTGGTATTGCCTCTAAATTAAATGAGTAGCTAGCTCTTTCTTCTAAGCTAATTTCCATTTTGATAATTCTAGAAAACGGGGTGGCGACCATAAGTCAAACCAAAATTTGTGCTTTACATTTTTAAATATATTAAAGTGAGTTAGGCGCTATTAGAGTAAGTGCTGTCTAGAGCTTATGACAAGAGTTTTAAGTAATCAGAAAACTTTTTTTGATTTAAACAGATTATAAAATCCGTATTTTGCATACACTCCGAGATACTCGCTTTTAATTACTTCTAATTCGGATAATCTAAATGAAATAATATGGGCATGATCAACAGTCTATTTTACTTATGCGCAAATTTATATTTAAACTAAAAAGAAGAGCGATGTTGTTTGTCTCTTTAATACGTTATGCCCAATGGTCTAAAAGGTCTCTGTTGAGCGGTGTTCTTTTTGCCACGACCTTATTAGGTACGGCTCAAGAATTACCACCTGTTTTGAATTTCTCTCCAGAAATCTATCAAGCCGATAATCAAAACTGGAAGTTGGCTCAAGATAAGGATGGTGTTATTTATAGTGCCAATAATAAAGGGCTACTAAGTTATGACGGTGCGCATTGGCGTTTACATCCAAGTCCCAATGAGACCATTGTAAGATCGGTCGCCGTGATAGACTCTTTAATTTATACGGGTGCTTACATGGATTTTGGATACTGGCAACGTGATAACAAAGGTTTATTGTCCTATACCTCTTTGGTTGACATATTAAATATTGAACCTTTAGATGATGAGGAGTTTTGGAATATTACAACCTATCGAGACAAAATTATTTTTCAATCATTTAAACGTATTTACAGTTATCAACCTGCCACCTCTCAACTTAGTGTAATTCCCTTTGCCGGTACTGTCTATAATGTGTTTAGCATTGAAGACCAGCTAATCTATCAAATTCAAGATAAAGGGCTTTATATTTTAAAGGACGGAAAGCAGGTGGTTTGGAACTCCTCTCAAGAGGCTAAAACAAATAAATTTATTGGATTACATCAGATAGGAAATACTTTGGTTGCAATTACTCAAAATGGGCAATTTTTAAATATTTCAGAACCAGAAATTAGTTATTGGGAACCAGATTTTAAGAAAAACTTTGAGACTATTAATGTATATACCACTTTGTCTTTGGCAGATGGAATGCTGGCTATAGGAACGGTAGCCCAGGGTATCATTGTCATTTCAGAGCAAGGCAAACTCATGTATCATATTGATCAGCCCAATGGTTTGGCCAATAATACCGTCTTGTCACTATTTGAAGATCGTGATGCCAACATTTGGGCGGGCCTCAATAGAGGTATATCCTGTTTGAACAACGCGGTACCTTTTTCAGTTTTTATTGACCGAGAAGGTAAAATCGGAACTACTTATGCCGCTTTAGAACACCAAGGATTCAACTATCTTGGGACCAATCAAGGACTGTTTGTTAAATCTAAGAATGATCAAAAGTATACCCTGATAGAGGGAACCGAAGGTCAGGTCTGGACATTAGAAGTTATTAATGATGTCTTGTATTGCGGTCATAATAATGGCACTTTCATTATTCAAGGGAATCGAAAACAGCTGGTCGCCAATATTCCAGGAACGTGGTCCATTAAAACGGTGCCTAATCATTCAGATATCTTGATCCAAGGAAATTATGACGGCCTATATATTTTAGAAAAACAGCAGGGTCAATGGAAGTTGCGCAATAAACTGAAGGGCTTTGACATCTCCTCTAAATTTTTTGAATTTGCGTCTCCTTACAAAATTCTAGTAAGTCATGAATATAAAGGTGTTTATGAATTAGAGGTAGATTCGGCTTTCGCGAAAGTGAAAAACTACACCACAAATAAAACGGTTTCGAAAGGAGAATATGCTAGTCTAGAGAAATTTGACAATCAGATATTTTACGCCAATAAGGAGGGGATTTTTATCTATGACAATGAAACCGAAGTCTTTGAGAAAAATGCAAAATTAAGCACTATATATACCAATTCCTATGTTTCTGGAAAGTTGCAGAATAATGGGAATGGAAAATTATGGGCCTTTACCAAAAATCATCTCATAGCCATCGTAGAAGATGATCTAGAGGGCACCTATTCGTATGATAAAATGCAACTTTCTCCTATCATTCATTCCTCTCAAAGAGGTTATGAAAATATATATGCTATTGGAAAGGATGCCTATATACTAGGTACAGCAGATGGATATCTCAAATTCTATTTTAATGATACTTCTCAGCCGCAGTATGACTTGGCCATGCGCAAGGTATTAGCCATCGGTGCAAATCAAGATGTTGAGCACCAGCCAATCATGGATCCGGTTACAATTAGCAATAAAAACAATAATGTAAGTTTTTTCTTTAGCGTTCCAGTATTTAATAAATATCAAAATACAACCTATTCATATCGGATAGCTAATTATCAGGATACATGGAGTCCTTACACGAAGAATGCAAACATTGAACTTAAAAATCTTGATTATGGAGGGTATAGGCTTTTGATAAAAGCCAAAATTGGAGACCGTCCAATTGGTAATGAAATTAAGTATTCTTTTGAAGTGTTACCGCCTTGGTACTTGTCTACAACTATGGTAATAGGCTATGTAGTCCTCATAATTTTACTCTTTGTTGGTTTGAACTGGTTTTATAAACGCTATTATAGAAGACAACGCGAAAGAGCTTTACTGAGAACAAAGAAGGAGATGGAACTTCAAAAGTTAGCATCTGAAAAGGAAATGATTGAATTGCGTAATCAAAATCTTCAAAAGGACATTGAGGCCAGAAATCGAGAATTAGCAACTGCGACCATGACCATGATTAGTAAGAACAAGACTTTAACCAAAATTAAAAATGCCTTACTTCAGGGTGAGAAATCCGATAAACTCGAGGATACAATCGCTTTAATAGATGAGAACATGACTAATGAAAAGGATTGGAAGTTTTTCGAGGAGGCTTTCAATCATGCCGATAAAGATTTCTTCAAAAGAGTGAAACAATACCATCCTAATCTTACAGCAAACGATTTGAAGTTATGTGTTTATTTGCGTCTTAATATGTCTTCAAAAGAGATAGCCCCATTGTTGAATATTTCGCCAAGGAGTGTAGAAATAAAGCGCTACAGATTACGTAAAAAGATTGGCTTAGATCGTGAGGTAAATTTAAATGAGTACTTTATAAATTTGTAGCACCTCAACATTTGTTAAATATACCTATACAATACCACAACATTTAAGAAAAACTAGCATTAATCGCCATACATCTGGTTATTGTTCATTTTTATTGACTTAGCGCTATTGTTTGTGTTCATTGCTTATTTAGCAAAATCTATGGTCTTTTTTTGTGATGTATGCTTTAAGTAGGGGCTTTGGTTATTAATTCAGCAATATTTCCTTTGTAAATTGGCAGAAATAAGAATTAATAATGCTACGCAATTTTTTAATCGCACTTATACTATTACCTCTTTTAGGCTATGCTCAACAAAATAGTGTTTCAGGGATAGTGTTGGAGAAGTCAACAAATCAACCATTAATTGGAGCTACAGTTCTTGTAAAAGGGACCACTAATGGCGTAACTACAGATTTTGATGGACGTTTTACATTAAACAATGTGGCCGTTGGAGAGGCCATTACCATTTCTTATGTTGGTTTTCTAACTCAGACTATAGTTCTCGAGAATCTAAAAGAAAAGACCATCGTAATGGTTGAAGATGCTACATCTCTTGAACAAGTCGTTGTTATTGGGTATGGAGCCAAAAAGAAAAAGGAAATTACTGGGGCAGTTGCCGTTATAGGTGAACAAACGATTGAAGATCTAAAACCACAACGCATAGAACAAGCTATACAGGGTCAGGTTGCTGGTGTTCAGATTACTTCTAATTCTGGAGCACCAGGTGCAGGTTTGAATATCAATATTCGTGGTATTTCTACCAATGGAGACAACAGGCCTTTGATATTGTTGGATGGTGCAAGAATTGAAGACTTGAGCGTGATAAATCCTGCCGATATTGAATCTATTAATGTTTTAAAAGATGCTACTGCTGGAATTTATGGGGTTCAGGCAGCCAATGGAGTTATTATAATAACCTCCAAAAAAGGTACATTAAATTCTGGTTTAAAGGTAGATTTTTCTACTTACTACGGCATTCAACAAACCACCAGAAAAATTCCAGTACTCAATGCAACAGAATATGGTTTGTTAGTCAATGAAGCAAGAGCCAACGGAGGGCAAGCACCCTTATTTACGAATATTGCTTCATTAGGTCAAGGGACCGATTGGCAAGACCAGGTGTTTGAAAATGCCCCTATTTTCAATGCTGCAGTTACGGTAGGTGGAGGTGGCAGAAAGTCGCGCTACAGTTTTGGAGCTTCCTATCTAACACAAGATGGAATCGTAGGTGGGGATAAAGCCACTTTTGACAGGATCACGGCAAGAGCATCTTACAACGTTGATATATTAGATAATCTAAAGTTCAATAGTTCTATGCTTTATTCAGGTACCGAGGGAAGCGGAATTCTAGAAAACACTATAGGATCTGTCTTATATAACGCATTAAACAATGCACCAACTTTTTCGGTTAGAGATGCTACAGGTGCCTTCACTCTGGCCGAGGGTTTAGGTAATGAAGTTATCAATCCTTTAGCGCAATTGGCAAACACTTACAATCAGAATAACGTAGATCGTATTACAGGTAGTTTTGGAATAGGTTATGAATTTCTTGACCATTTTAAAGTAGAGTCGCGATTTCAGGCCAACTATGCCGATGTTGATGGATTTGCCTTTTCCCCAATAGCCTTTTATGGCTCTGGTAAAGTATTTAATATCGCCCGAAGTGCTGTGGTTGAATCAAAGAACATTTTTAAAGATTATATTTTTGACACTTTCGCAACGTATCAAAATACCTTCAATGACGATCATAATTTGACCGTGCTATTTGGAAATACTATCCAACAAACCGTTGGTAGTTTTTCTGGTTTTACGGGATTTGATATAACGGATAATCTGGTTCAAAATGCGAGTATTAGTCAGGCCAACGACGTAGTAAACAACTTTCCTAATGGAAATGCAGCATTTGACTCAAGGCTACTATCCTATTATACACGCGTACAATACGACTTTCAGGGTAAATACTTGTTTTCAGGTCTTGCACGACGGGACGGTTCAACAAAATTTGGTCCTCGCAACAAATTTGGATTCTTTCCTTCTGCCTCGGTAGGTTGGATTATGTCTGATGAAGAATTTTTAGCAGATTCGTCCTGGATAGACTTTTTAAAGCTACGCCTATCATATGGTATTATTGGAAATGATCGCATCGCAGATTTTGCTTTCGAATCATCATTAAATGGGGAAGGTGTTTATGTCATAGACAATGAATTGGTTTTTGGAACTGCTGTAGGAACTATATCTAATCCAGAAGTTAAATGGGAGGAGCAAAAGACATTTAATGTAGGAGTAGACTCCCGATTTTTTGATAATGCCCTTACCCTAACTGTAGATTACTTCAATAGAAGAACCGAAGATTTATTGGTAACAGCTCCTGTTTCTGGAATACTGGGAGCATCGGCACCAGGATCTGGACCCCCTATTGTTAACGCAGGAACTGTCGTTAATAAGGGGCTAGAATTGAGTATTTCTTATAAGCATGAGTTTTCAGAAGATTTGAAAATGACCACAAGCTTTAATATGGCGACTATAGATAATGAAGTAGTTTTTGTGAATAGTGATAATGCCTTTATTCCAGGAGGCTCATTTGGTGTGGGACAAGACTTTCCTGCTCGTATGGAGGCTGGTTTTCCGATTGGCTATTTTAGAGGGTATCGCACTGATGGAATTTTTCAGTCACAGGCAGAAATTGATGCCCATGCAACTCAAGTAGATGCTGTGCCAGGAGATATTCGTTTTGTAGACACCAATGGTGATGGGAGCATTACTGTCGAAGATCAAACCTATATTGGAGATCCTATTCCTGATTTGACCTTGGGTTTTAACGTTTCTGTAGATTATAAAAACTTTGATTTCCTGGCTTATGCCTTTGCTTCAGTTGGGAATGATATCGTTCGCAATTACGAACGGTTTCAGCCCTTGACCAATAGAAGTACAAATTTTTTAGATCGCTGGACAGGAACAGGTACGAGTAATACGGAGCCACGAGTAACAACAGCAGCAACAGCTAACACTCAATTTTCTGATTTTTTTGTCGAAGACGGTTCGTTTATCCGAGTTCAAAACATACAATTGGGTTATACTTTGCCAACTACCTTAACACAGCGATTAAAACTCGATTTGTTTAGAGTATATGCCTCTGTAACCAATGCCTTTACCTTAACCAAATATCGAGGCTATGATCCTGCTGCGTCTTCAGGAGCTCCAATTGGGGCAGGTATTGATAATGGATTTTACCCAACCCCCAAAACCTTTTTATTAGGTCTAAATGCTAAATTTTAAGGATGAAAACAGTTTTTAAAACATATCAATTACTATTTACAGGCTGTTTATGCCTGTTTATGTATATATCTTGTAGTGACGATTTTGTAGATGTCAATTCTGAAGATGAAAATTCAGAAACTTATTTTAACACAGAGCAAGACTATCAAGATGCCCTAATTGGAGCCTACGATCTATTACAGTCAACATATATTAATGTTATGTTAGGCGAAATTGCCTCAAATAACACCTTGGCGGGTGGCGAAAGCGCCATTGATGTGCCTGGAATTCAAGAGATTGATGATATGACACATACTCCAGTAAATGCCAACTTACGGGACATTTGGAATTGGATGTATGCTGGTGTTAATCGCGCTAATTTCCTTCTTGAATTTAAGGATAAAACTGACTTTGCTGGAAAAAATGAGGTTATAGCTCAAGCTACCTTTCTCAGAGCCTACTATTACTTTGAATTAGTGAAATTCTTTGGAGATGTGCCATTGGCGATTGACAAGCGCTTGTTATTTGGAGATCAAAACGTCATTGAACGTACACCTGCCAGTGAAGTTTACGCACAAATTGAGCTAGATTTACAATTTGCTGCCGCAAATTTGCCAATCAATCAGGCAGAGACAGGTCGGGTAACCAAAGGTGCCGCGCAAGCATTATTAGGGAAAGTATATATCTACCAAAACAAATTTGATGAAGCAGCCACTGTTTTAGATCAGGTAATCAATTCGGGGGCCTATTCTCTGGTAGAAGATTACAGCAGCATTTTTGAAAATGACAATGAGAATAATCGAGAATCGGTATTTGAAATTCAATATTCTGACATTGAGGGAGCTGGTTTTGGATGTTTGCAATGTAGTGAAGGAAATGTGGCTGTAGGTTTTAATGGTATTCGTAATTACAATGGCCCCTTATTTGAATCAGGATTTAGTTTTAATGTTCCAACGCAAGAGACCTATGATGCTTTTTCTAACGATGATTTGCGCAGAGACGCTGCTATTTTGAATATAGTCGCTTTCGCGGAAGCAAATCAAGATTACAACAATGGAGCGGGTGTATCATTTACTGAAGGATTTGAACACACCGGATTCTACAATCGCAAATACCTCCCCAGAGTTGGTGATAGTAATATTGGCGATCAAAACCTCACCAATCCGAATAATTATAGAGCGATACGATTTGCAGACGTTTTGCTGTTAGCAGCAGAGGCTCATAATCGGGGTACAGGATCTGATGTAACAGCCTTAAATTACCTAAACCTAGTGCGTCAACGTGCTGGACTGGAGCCAATTTCAGCAAACGGCACCGTATTAACAGAAGAAATTTACAAAGAGCGTCGTTTGGAATTGGTAGGTGAGGGGCATCATTTTTTTGATTTAGTGCGCACAGATAGAGCAGCCACTCAAATCGATGGATTTACGCCAGGTAAACATGAGGTGTTTCCTATCCCTGCGATCGAAATTGCATTAGCAGGTAATCGTTGGCCTCAAAATCCAGGGTATTAATAATAGAAATGAATCAAATGAAACATTTACAACTAGTAGGCTTAATATCATTACTCTTTTTAAGTGTGATCTCCTGTGGTGACGATGATCGATCTATAGATTTTATAGAAGGTGTAGCGCCACCATCTAATGTCACCTTGAGCGCTATAGTAAGTAATGATAATACTGGAAGGGTTACCTTGGCCCCAAGCGCCACAAGTGCAGCTTCCTTTGTCATAGATTTTGGAGATGGCTCTGAGATAAGCCCTTCGTTATTTCCAGGACAAAGTATAGATCATATTTATCCAGAAGGATCCTATACCACTATGTTAACGGCTATCAATAGCCTTGGTGAGACAGCAACTATATCACAAGACATTGATGTTGATTTTATTGCGCCTAGTAATTTGAGTTTCGAAGTGAGTATATCTCCTTCTAACTTATTTGAAGTCACTGTATCTCCCACGGCCGACAATGCGAGTGGTTTTGAAGTATATTTTGGAGAAGATCCAGCTGCTACACCTCAGATTATTACTACTGGTGAAGCGGCAATCTATGAATATCAATCAGAGGGTGTTTTTGATATTCGCGTTGTTGCTTTTAATGGAGGAGTGACACAAATTGAGGCAACGCAATCAATAACTATAGAAAGTCCTGACCGTGTCCTACCACTTACTTTTGAAGACGTTACTGTAGATTACGGTATTTTTGGATTTGAAGGAGCAGATTCTATGGTGATTACGAATCCTGTAGCCTCAGGTATCAACACAAGTTCTAGGGTAGTAGAAACTATTAAAACTCAAGGCGCACAATTTTTTGCAGGAACTGTCATACCACTTGAAGTACCAATTGATTTTTCGCAGACCCAAAAAATTGCTATTAAGGTGTATTCACCTAAAGCAAATATTCCGGTAAGACTCAAGTTAGAAACAGCCTCAGGAGGTTCAGAATTTATGGAACTTGATCAAAATACAACCGTAGAAAATCAATGGGAAGAACTCGTCTGGGACTTTTCAGGAAATCCGCAAATCGATTTAGATTATGTTCAGATCGTTCTATTTTTTGAATTTATAGTAGATCTGCCCGGTGATGGTAGCACCTATTATTTTGATGATATCACATTGGCTAATTAGAAAAAATTATTATGAATCAAATAAAACAATATATCCTGTTATTGACTGTATTCTTATACGCGATAGGATGTCAAGATGACGATTCAAAGTTTGGACCCGTTGCGGCACCAACTAATCTTATGGTAGATGTACAGGTAGCGAGTGATCAATCTGGAAATGTAACGATTACCCCAACTGCTGAGAATGCTATCAACTTCTTGGTATACTTTGTAGAAGATGCCGATCCTGTTATTGTAAGCAGTAGCGGCCAGTCTGCAACCTATAGATACACTCAGTCTGGAAATTACACACAAATAATTACTGTTGTGGCAAATGGACCTGGGGGTGTTTCAAGTACAGCAGCCGTGGCTGTAGAATTAGAGGTTCGTTTGGTAATAGATCAAGCAACCTTGGCTTTGATCGCAGGTGATGGACAAAAACGATGGGTTTGGGATGCTTCTAATGCAGGACATTTTGGTGTAGGTGATCCCGCAGAAAATTTTCCTAATTTCTTTTCTGCGACGCCAAATTCTTTAAACGATTGTTTATACGATGATGTTTTAGTGTTTAGCCATGATGGTAACGACAATTATACCTATGAGTTACAAACCTCTGGAAATAGTTTTGTCAATTGGGCAGAAATTAAGCGATTTTTTCCTGATGCCACTCCACAAGAATTTGTCGACGAATGTCGTGATCTAGGTGATCAAATTAGCACTACTACAGATTTCGTGATTATTGAGGATGCAGCGACCGGTGTACAAACTTTAGAGGTCTCCAACAGCATGCTGTCCTACTGGTCTGGTGCTATGACCTATCAAATAGTAGAGTTAACAGCAAGCAAATTAACGGTGAGAGGATTGCAGGATCCATTTGATCCTCCTGGAAATCAGTTAGCCTGGTATCACACCTTCGTACCTGAGGGAGGTCCGCCTCCCTGTCCTTCTGGGACTACAGGTAATACAGGGTCTGGTAACAAAGATGTGCTAGTATGGGCCGATGAGTTTAGTGATAGTGGAGCCCCCTGTAGTTCCAATTGGAGTTACGATATTGGTACTGGTGAAAATGGCTGGGGAAATGGTGAATCACAATATTATACCGACCGCAACTCAAATGTCAAGGTAGAGGATGGTGTTTTAAAAATTACAGCTAGAGCCGAAAATTTTAATGGGAGTAATTATACCTCTGCGCGCTTATTGACCAAAGACAAATTTGAATTTCAGTATGGAAAAGTCGAGGTTCGTGCCAAATTGCCTGAGGGAGGTGGTACATGGCCTGCTGTTTGGTCCTTAGGCGCAGATATAGATAGTAATCCTTGGCCAGGTGCAGGAGAGATGGATATCATGGAACATGTAGGAAATCAACAGGATCGTATCTTTTCTACAGTGCATTATCCGGGGGCCTCAGGTGGAGATGCCATAGGTGACTCTGCTGTGATTCCAGGAGTATCTGACAATTTCAACATCTATACCATGGAGTGGGATGAAGATCAAATCGTTTTTGCGGTTAACGATGTTGTTCATTTCACATTTGTCAATAGTGATGCTGTACCTTTTAATAAAAATTTCTTTCTATTGGTGAATGTAGCTATGGGAGGAAATTTTGGAGGTGTTATTGATCCTAGTTTTCAGGAGTCTACCTTAGAAATAGATTATATAAGAGTTTACCAATAAAAACCAAATGATGAGAACGCACCGATATTTAGCCATATTTCTGATTGCATTTTTAGGTATATCAGCATTTAGTTATGCTCAAAATATGAGTCCTGACCATTTGGATAGAAAAGTAGATAGCCTCTTGCAACTGATGACCCTTGAAGAAAAGGTAGGTCAAATGAATCAATATAACGGGTTCTGGAATGTCACTGGGCCTGCTCCAGACGATGGTGCAGCTGCCAAGAAGTATGACCACCTCAGAAAAGGTTATGTAGGGTCTATGCTAAACGTGGCTGGTGTCGAAAATGTTCGTGCTGTTCAAAAAATTGCCGTAGAAGAAACTAGATTAGGAATACCACTTATTATAGGTTTTGACGTAATACACGGGTATAAGACGATTAGTCCCATACCTCTAGCAGAAGCAGCTAGTTGGGATTTGGAAGCTATCGAAAAATCTGCCGCAGTTGCTGCCGAAGAAACGGCTGCAGCTGGAATAAACTGGACTTTTGCCCCTATGGTAGATATTTCACGTGATGCCCGTTGGGGACGTGTGATGGAGGGAGCAGGAGAAGACCCATACTTGGGAGGTTTGATTGCTGCAGCGCGAGTACGTGGTTTTCAAGGAGATGATTTGTCATCGATAAAAACTATTGTAGCCTGTGCCAAACATTTTGCTGGCTATGGGTTTTCAGAATCTGGTAGAGATTATAATACTGTTGACGCCAGTAGCACCACGATGTACAACATTATTTTCCCACCTTTTCAGGCAGCAAATGAAGCTGGAGTTCGCACTTTTATGAATGCATTTAATGTATGGAATGGAGTCCCATCAACAGGGAATGCCTTTTTACAACGTGAGATTTTAAAAGGGAAATGGGGATTTGAAGGATTTGTAGTTTCAGACTGGGGGTCAATTACCGAAATGATCACCCATGGATTTGCAAAAGATGGTAAAGATGCAGCCCGACTAGCCGCAACGGCAGGATCAGATATGGATATGGAGTCCTATCATTACGTAGATCACCTCGCTGCCTTAGTGAGAGAGAAAAAAGTAGATCAAGCCCTCATTGATGATGCCGTAGCTCGTATTTTAAGGGTAAAATTTGAATTGGGACTTTTTGATGATCCCTACAAATACTGTGATGCACAACGCGAAAAATTAGTCACTGGTAAGAAAGATTTCCATGAGACTGTATTAGATATGGCCAAAAAGTCTATCGTATTATTAAAAAATGAAAATGAGCTTTTGCCGCTTAAGAAATCTGGGCTTAACATCGCGTTAATAGGTGCCTTAGCCAATGACAAAAACAGCCCATTGGGTAGTTGGAGATTGGCAGGTGATGATAATAGTGCGGTCTCCGTTTTAGAAGGAATGCAGCAATATCCCAATAATACCCTGACCTTTTCTAAGGGCGCCGATCTTTCTATTGGTGAAACTGCCTTTATCCGAGAGGTAAAAATTAATGAGACAGATACTTCCGCTTTCGCGAAAGCGAGAACCGTAGCATCCAATGCAGATGTGGTGGTCATGGTATTAGGAGAACACGGCTTTCAGAGTGGTGAAGGAAGGAGTAGAGCAGATTTAGGATTACCAGGAGTACAACAGCAATTACTGGAAACGATTTATAAGGAGAATCCAAATATTGTATTGGTACTCAACAATGGGAGGCCATTGGCTATTCCGTGGGCCGATGCGCATATTCCTGCCATAGTCGAAGCCTGGCACTTAGGCAGTCAAAGCGGGCATGCCATTGCGCAAGTTTTGTACGGTGATTATAATCCTAGTGGCAAATTGCCTATGACTTTCCCAAGAAGTGTAGGACAGTCTCCTATTTATTACAACCACCTACGCACGGGACGTCCTGACAAATTAGATGATGATTTGGTTTTCTGGTCACACTATTCTGATGAGAAAGTATCGCCATTATATCCATTTGGTCATGGATTGAGCTATACCACTTTTGAATACAGTAATTTAAATGCGACTCAAAACCCTGGGTCTTCTGACATTGAAGTTACAGTCACAGTGAGCAATACGGGAGACCGATCTGGAAAAGAAGTGGTGCAACTATATATCCACGATAAAGTGGCTTCAGTGGTTCGTCCTGTAAAAGAATTAAAAGCCTTTAAATTGCTGTCATTTGAGGTTGGTCAGTCCAAAACTATCTCTTTTACTCTTGACCATAAGACCTTAGGGTTTTATGACAATAGAGGTGATTGGAAAGTGGAGTCTGGAGCCTTCAGCATCTTTGTAGGAGGTAGCTCTGCAACTAAATTATCTACAACTATAAACTATAAAAAAGAATAGGATATCCCTATGATCCACAATTAATTAATTAAAATAAATATTATGAAACAAATTTACATTTTTATTGTAGCTGCCCTAAGTTTTTCGTTGGCAGTATCTGCACAAACTGAAGTAACTATTGATGGTAGCGCCACCTGGATTGGATTTGCAAATGTTTTTGAAACCCCTGCTAATGGAGGTGCATTTGTCTTTAATTCAGGGTGGGCTGTAGAAGACATCAAATCTACCATTGGGTCTGATGACACAGTAACGCTTCAGCCCAATTTCAATACCTACGCAGACAATCCGACCGACCCTTTTTGGGTAGATCAAACTACCTTAGAAGGTAACAAAGTATTTGAGGGAAATACCTTTATCGAAGACGCAACTTTGGTAGGTAGCGAGCTTGTTTTTACTGGCGATGTACAAAGTAATACGCTTTCTGGAGAATATGAAGCATATGCCTTTATCAAAGTGTTTAATGCAGATTTCTCGGTTCTTAAAGAACAAACTGCAGACTTGATAGCAGGCGAAACCTTTGAAATTAATTATACAAATGTAGAAGATACGGATGCCGTTGTTCAATACGGATTTGTTGTTATAGGAGTTAATGCTAACCCTGCCGATGAGGCCGCTTTAGGAAATATAGTAGTGGGCGCCAATACTTTAAGTGTTGCTAGTTTTGATGCAAACAGTATTTCTGTTTATCCAAATCCAGCCGTTAACAATTGGAATATTTCATCAAACAGTGAAGTTATTACCGCCGTTGCGGTTTACGATGTTACAGGAAAACAGGTCCTCAACGCTTCACCAGACGCCACAACTTATAGTGTTGATGCCTCAACTTTGGCACCAGGTGTTTATGTGACTAGTATTACAACAACTCAAGGGACAAAAACAATGAAGTTGATTAAGAAGTAAGCTGTCAATTTAATTAGAAAAGTCTTTTTGTTTTGGCAAAAAGACTTTTTTTATGCCATAATTTTTGAAAGCCATAACCCCAAAAACACAGCCGCTATACCTAAGGCAAAACTAGCTATGGTATAGATGGCAAAAGTTAGAAAGTCTCCTGATTTGAGTAGTAGTTGATTTTCGTAGGCAAAGGTTGAAAATGTGGTAAAACCTCCACAAAAACCGGTAGCTAATAGTAAGGTAGTATTGGTAGAAATTACATCCTGTTTGAGCGCCCAGCCCATAATCAATCCTATAAAAAGGCTCCCAATTACATTGGCCGCAAAAGTACCAAAGGGTATAGCTGTTGTAGGACTATTCCATAGCTTACCAATGAGGAAACGGGCGATGCTTCCCGTTCCTCCACCTATAAATACCAATACCAATTGTTTCACGTTTAGGTGTTTTTTTGATTAATGCTTGAGCAATTTTAGGGTCTGTTTGTTTTGACCCGATTGTACAACAACAATATAAAGGCCTGGTGTAAGTGCTTGGGTTGGAATTGTTGAAGTAGTACCCTGACCCACTACTTTGCCGTGTATATCGTAGATCTTATACGAATCTATATTCCCAATAGAGACTATAGTTGCCTGTTCATAAGCGGGATTAGGATATAGCCTAATAGCTGTGGATGAGTCAAAATGGGTGACGCTAAGTAAGGTGCAGTTGCTCAAATCTGGATTACCTTCAATAGGTGGTCCTGGCTCTAGATCTAAACCAGAAAATCCCGGAAAATCAGGGCTGTATCTCCTCGCTCTAAAGGTTCTTCTATCATTGGGGCCAGGAGGTGATCCCCCTTGATCAGAAATACCATTATTTATAGAGATAGGGTTGATGTATTCCCATACAATTTGCCCACTTTCATCAACTTCAAAAAGTCTATTTTGCGTACCGCTTTGAATGAGAATATTACCATTGGGGGTATAATATGCGCTTGAAACAAAGGCCGAATAAAAATTACTAGGCTCTTCTTCGTCTTGATAGAGAATAGTTGCAGCATCTGGTTCGTAAGTAGATCCTAAAGCATAATTGCCTTCACTATCTGGAGTAGGCTGTTCAACCAGATCGACCGATGAATAGCCTCTGGAAAAACCATTGTTAAATACCATGAGTTTGCCCGCATTGGGTTGTCCTTCTGGTATCCAATGTACAGCGTGTTGTGCAAATAATTTTTGATCGGCCAGGGTGCCACGATCATAGGCTGCGGTATTACCCCAGCGGTATAAGAAATCGCCACCTTTGCCACTACGTCCTCCACTTCCCGTGGCAGCCTGGGCTGTAGTGGTGGAGTGATCAATGATATAAAACTCACTTGTACCTCTAGCACTAATGACAATTTGGTCTAGTTCCTCATTATAATCGATTCCATTAGTGTGTATCCAGTCTGCGTTATTGGTGTCACTGTAATTGCCAAAGGCAAAGTAGTTAATATCGAGTTTTTCTGGATGATCGGCCACGACACCAAAATTATCTTTGGTCGGGTCATAATCCTGTACAAGGTGATCCCAAAAATCCCATTCCCATACGATGGTAGCCTCATTAGCGCCCTGGGGTTGAATTTCTATAACCTTCTCGGTGTAGAGATCGTCTTGGAACAGTGTATTTGGATCTCTCCCAGCCTGAATGGTCTGTTCTGGAGTTTTTCGTTCTACGACCAATAGCAATATATTTCCGTTGGGCATTACAGTAAAGTCATGGTGAAAACCAAAATTGGCTCCAGAATAGTTAAATTCCCAAATAAGATTGCCGTCCCAGTCTAAGTGTTCCAAACGACCATTATTTCCAAAATAAAATAAGCTAGATTGATCGTTATAAGCACCTCTGTATAATGTGCCGTCTTCCATCAAGTAATCGGAACCTTGTCCGGTAAAATCTGTGGTCCAGGAATTGACAACCTCCCCACAATTGTTGATGAGATAGGTATAATTGGGCTGTGTGTTTGTAAAAGGACTGATCAACGTATAGCCAGCATCAGAACCAGTAGTGTTTACTATAGTGCCCACGGTATTTTGACCAGAGACAAGATGAGCACAACACATTAGAAAAACGAGGGAAAACTGTTTTGAAAACATAGTTGTAGTAGGTTTTAGTCAACTAATTTTGAGTGCATTGAGGGTTTGCACAAAATTACTATTTGTCATCCAATCTCCGAAAAAATCTGAGCTACAATTTTGCTTTTACTTTAAAGGGATATAGATTTCTGTAATCCAATTGGCGGGATTGGGATAGTCTCCAGGATCTGTAGTGTATACTTCAAAAGGAGGAAGTTCGCTTTGTTGCATAGCATTTTTGGCAAGATGTGTCATGGCTTCTTCCCAGGCTTTAGACAAGTAGGTGTAATTGCCTTTTAAGGTCACCTTCAAAGCGGTAGTTTTGGGCATATAACCACTTAGAATATTTTGATCACCAGGAATGATGATTTTGTCTTTAACAGGTATCGCATTAGACATGATTACGGCCCCATCGGGAAGCATTTGATTGTATATCGTAAATGGCATACCCGACTGTTTGATGGCGTTGGTTTGCATAAATTCCATAATCACACCATAATTCTGACCCATCACCATAGAAATATTTTGCGCATTGGCAGAAGTTGTTTTATACAAATAAAAACCTCCGCCATGTTGGGTTACTCCATCTACAGTCACTGTATAAGCCTCAACACGCTCTTTAACATAGCTGGCCAGTCCCTCCAGACCATCGGTATACATTTGGCGTTGTTCTTGGTCAAAGTTGACACCACTAAAGGCAAAGTAAGCCTTATCTAATAAAGTGTGTTCGCCACTCATACTCCAGCTCACTTTGGTGCCTCCATTTTCTGTATCACTAAATGTCCATTGAACCTCCGGATTGCGCTCGCCACCTGGAGTTTGTATGCTAAGTTGTTGTTGTAGGGCCTTATCTTCTTGAGCCGAAAGTGTTTTTATAGCTCCACTGATTTCTCCCTCCCAAGAGTAGGAAGCGCCTTCGCCCGTAGTTTTTTCGGGATAACTAAAGGTCATACTAGGATCTTCCTTTTTCCAGGGGCCCCATGCTTCCCAGGTCGTATAATCGTTTACAATGTCATAAACGACGCTACGTGGCGCCTCAATAACCCTAGACTCTTCTATACTGTAATTTCCATCTTGAGTTGCAAAATAGAGTGCGCCTCCTATAAGCGCAATCAACACTAAGAATAGCATAAACTTAAGGAACTTCATAATAGGGGTGTGTTTGGTTGATAAGGTAAAGATAGAAATTTTTAACAGTATGTTTTTTTGGTATCTTTAAAGACTTTAAAACACCAACCTATGAAACTATTGAACTATTTTGGAATTGCATTAGCTGTGGTAGTATGTATTGGCTGTGGCGAGAAAGAGCAGACCCCTGCTAAGGACGCTTTCGCGAAAGCGGAAACCACATCACCCACCGAAGGTATTGTAGATCAATTTGCCGATATTAAGATACTGCGATATGATATTCCAGGATTTGAAGACTTAACCTTGAAAGAACAAAAACTCGTGTATTATATGACGCAGGCAGGACTGGCTGGTCGGGATATTATGTGGGCTCAAAATTACCGTCATAATTTGACTATTAGAAACGCCTTTGAACAAATTTACACCAGTTACAATGGCGATAAAAACACCGAAAACTGGAAGCAATTTGAGGTATATCTCAAACGTCTTTGGTTTTCGAATGGGATTCATCATCACTACAGTAATGATAAGATGAAACCTGGTTTTGACTCGGCCTATCTCAAGGAGTTACTTGCTGCAACCAATACAACCTTAGAAGGAGAGGCTTTTGAGGTACTCTTTAACGATAAGGATAGCAAAAAAGTAAATCTGTCTAAAGATGCAGATATCGTTTTAGAAAGTGCGATCAATTTTTACGCTCCCGATGTAACCACTCAAGAGGTGGAAGATTATTACAATGCGATTGAGGTTGATGAGCAGCGCCCTATTGAAAAGGGACTCAATACGCGTTTGATCAAAAAAGACGGGGTACTACAAGAACAAGTTTATAAGAGTGGCGGACTGTATGGTGCTGCCATAGATCGTATTATATTTTGGTTGGAGAAAGCCAAAACAGTAGCCGAAAACCCCCAACAAGAAAAGGTACTTGATCTATTAATCGAATATTATAATACGGGCAGCCTACAGACCTGGGATGCTTATTGTATCGCATGGGTTAACGCCACCGAGGGTAATATTGATTGGATTAATGGTTTTATCGAGGTATACAACGATCCAAAAGGCTATAAAGGCTCTTATGAGACCATAGTCCAAATCAAGGATTTTGACATGTCTCAAAAGATGGCGGTGCTTTCTCAAGAGGCCCAATGGTTTGAAGACAATTCACCATTGATGGAGCAACACAAAAAGCCAGAGGTAAAGGGTGTTTCTTATAAAACAGTAATTGTAGCTGGTGAGGCTGGTGATGCCTCTCCTAGTACGCCTATTGGTGTAAACCTACCCAACAATACCTGGATACGTCAGGAGCACGGAAGTAAATCTGTCTCCTTAGGCAATATTATCAATGCTTATAATAATGCGGGTGGTTCTGGACGTTTAAAAGAGTTTGCTCATGACAAGGAAGAAATTGCCTTAGAAATGGCCTATGGTAAGCAGGCCGATAAATTACACATCGCCTTACATGAGGTGGTAGGACATGCCTCTGGTCAAATTAACAAAGGTGTAGGTACGCCTAAAGAGACGCTTAAGAGTTATAAATCGACCATAGAAGAAGGTAGAGCCGATTTGTTTGGTCTGTACTATCTGATGGATCCAAAACTTCAGGAAATAGGCTTAGTCGAAGATTGGGAGAAAACAGGAAAGGCAGCTTATGATGGTTATATCCGAAACGGGCTGGTGAGTCAATTGATACGATTAAACCTTGGTGATGATGTAGAAGAGGCTCATATGCGTAATCGCCAATGGGTTTCTGCCTGGGCGTACGAGCGAGGATTAGAAGACAATGTCATAGAAAAGGTTACCCGAGATGGTAAAACCTATTACAATATCAACGATTACCAAAAGCTCAGGTCTATCTTTGGTGAATTATTACGCGAGACTCAACGTATCACCTCTGAAGGTGATTATGAAGCCGCAAAAAATCTAGTCGAAGATTACGGTGTGAAAGTAGATCAAGCCTTGCACGCCGAGGTTTTAGAAAGAAATAGCAATTTTAAAAGTGCTGCCTATAGCGGTTTTGTCAATCCCGAAATTGTTCCTGTGGTTCAGGGAGACTCTATCGCTGGTTTTAGTATCAAACAACCAAAGGATTTTGAAAGCCAGATGTTAGCCTATTCAGAAAAATTTGGTCATTTAAAACAATAAGAATTGCAAAAAACAATTAATTGAAAGCGCCTTAAGGGCGCTTTTTTTTTTAGGTAGTTCTTTGAGCAATCTCATCCAAAACCTCAAGAAGGATGCGGCAACCTTCGTCAATCTCTCGATCACTAATCGTAAGTGGCGGGGTAATTCGAATTGCCTTTGTTTCAAACAACAACCAGAATAAAAGTAACCCTCTTTCCTGACAAGTTAATATGACCTCTGAGGCTATAGCCGCCGATGGCATAATCAAAGCCAGCATAAGTCCTCTGCCTCTAATTTCTCTTATCAAGGGGTGTTGTAAGCTTTCGCGAAAGCGTTTTTCTTTTTCTACAGTTTGGGTAATTAATGAGGTAGTGGTGATTTCTTTAAGGGTTGCCAAAGCCGCGGCTGCAATTACGGGATGCCCGCCAAAGGTGGTGATATGTCCTAGTTTGGGTTTGTCAGACAACAAGGACATCAGTTTATTTGAAGCGGTAAACGCACCTATGGGCATGCCACCACCTAAACCTTTACCCATAACGACGATATCGGGAACAACATCGTAATGTTCAAACCCAAAAAGAGCACCGGTTCTACCCATACCAGGTTGTATTTCGTCGAGAATGAGTAGTGCACCTTGTGCTTCACATCGCGCTTTTACTTTCTTTAAAAAGTGGGAGGTAGGTTCTATAAAGCCAGCTCCACCTTGAATGGTTTCTAAGACCACTGCAGCGGTTTTGTGGGTAATTCGCTCCAAATACCGCTCACAATTAAATGGTATAAAGGAAACATCGCCTATGCCTGGTCTAAAGGGCGCGATGCGCTCTTCCTTACTCATTAGACTAAGCGCCCCATAGCTATTACCGTGATAGGCGTCTAGAGCTGCGATGATCTCACTGCGCCCTGTGGCTCTGCGCGCCAGCTTTATGGCCCCATCAATGGCTTCGGTACCACTATTGACCAGATAGGTAGTTTCTAGACCTTCGGGTAAATGATGCGCTAATAATTTACAAAGCGCTAGGGGTGTTTCTTGTACAAACTCTCCATACACCATGACATGGAGGTATTTGTCGAGTTGTGCAGCGATGGCCTTCTTGACCGCGGGATGTTGATGCCCAAGGCTACAGGCAGATACTCCAGCGATAAAATCGAGATAGGCTTTACCAGAGGTGTCGTACACATAGCTACCACTAGCCCTGTCTATTTCTAGTGCCAGCGGATGTGGTGTGGTTTGAGCCTGATATGTGGTAAATTCTGAATTCAAGTGTGTTTTGGACGTCTATCTATGGTGTCTCGCCGTTATTGGGTTTGACTCCTGTATTCTTTGTATTGAGGCTATCTTTTTTCTTTTCTTCAGCTCTTGCTTTGGCTTTGGCTGTGTTGCGCTCTATCAGTGCGTCACGTATGGCCTTAGTGTCTTTGGACTGCTCTGGCACAGTCAAGGGCTTATTATCTTTTTCTCTGGTTTCCAAATCTTCAGGGCTCAGATCTGAAGCCGCTGGCAGTACACGCTGTTCAACGTCTTCGGGTAAGGCAAAAAAGTCTTCCTCAATTTCGGGTAAGGGAATGCCCTGAATTTTTGTGAGTTCAAAAGCAGGCTCACCCTTAAAAATATCTTCTTTGGATAGCAATTGTTCACTACCTCTCCAATTAAACCCCTCGAGACGTCTCAAATTATCTGGGAATTGTGAGGGTGGGTACACATTGCCCTTGATGCCCTTGTATTTAATGACTTCATCTATTTCCTTTTCAACAAATAGTAGGGTAATAGAGGCAGACTTGCTTCTGTCTATCCCCGGGAGGCTGCCATCCTCTTCTCTGAGGTATGAGATACTCTCGGCATTGCGAAGAATATCGACTTTGTTGAGCTCGTTATCTTCATTAAAAAAGCCAAAGAGTTTTTGCCCACGTACTTGATTATAGCCTTCTATACTGTCTCGTTGTATGATAAAAGCGTTGTCAAAAACCTTTAGCGAATCTAATTTTTCGGTAACTGTGTTGTTGATCAAATGAATGCTATCTCCCGTGATCTGACTGCGATCACTCCAAAGTATGGGTCTTCCAATCATCTGAGTAAGACCAGATTTTTGATTGACGTGAATCGAATCACATTTACCACTCAGATCACTTTTAAAAAGCCTTACGTTATAATACCCTCTTACTATGCGCTCGTCGGGCTTACCCGTCACAATGAGTTTGTCACCGTGTATGTATACCGAATCCTGTTTTTCTACAGTGATGGCAACGGCGCGTTGAGTGATAAATACCGAATCCTTGGCTCGATATACTTCGGCATAATGCCCTTTGATCAAACTATTATTAACACTATCTAATACACGAATGTTATTGGTGGCACTGGCAAAATTTGTCGCTCTATCAAAATAAAGGCTATCACCCCATACACGTCTATTGTCATAATCTATACGCGAATTTTTTACAAAATAACCGTTATCGTTTGCGGTATCGTAAAAGCCTCGCTCACAATACACCTTAGAGGTTTCGCTTACAATAGTAGTAGGCCCATAGAGGTATGCGTGCTCTGGAACGCTGTAAAAGTCTAATTGCTCACTATTGATGACATATTCGGGATTGGTCACCACCACATCATTGATAAAGGATATTTTATCCTGCTCCATATAATAGCGTCCTATACGACTGGTAATGGTACTATTGGGAGAGGTAACCTTGCCGCCACTGCGGTAATAGGCCTGTTGTTTGAGACGATCAAAGTACATAGTATCCGTAGTGACCGTAGTGGTGTCCTTTTTAAGCCATACCTTTCCAGAGGCAAATGCAAATTTGGTATTGCCGTTATACTCGGCATATTGGCTGCGCATCGAGACAGAGTCACCTTGATTCATTCTAACATTGCCATAGGCTTTGACAAAATTTTCGTCCTTGTAGAAAAAAGCCAGATCGCAATACATATCGATACCTTCGTGCTCGATATATACCTGTTTTTTAGATTTTTGAAAAATAAAAGCGCCGGGATAGTCTTCCTCATTGATTCTATTAATGTCAGAATCAATATTGATTTCTTTAGGGGGCTGGTCTTGCGCTTTCGCGAAAAGCGAAAATAGAAAGATCACAGCGCAAAAAGCGTATATGAATTTTTGTTGCATGAGAGACAAAAGTACTAAAAATGCCTACCCCATGCGTTAATGAAGTGTCAAAAGAAACCTTAAAACGGCCTTGCTTACCACAACAAACATATTTAGATATAGGGGTAGGAAGCTTACCCTGGCTTATCTCAGTATCGTTTGAGTACGATCTGGCCCTACAGAAACAATTTTGATCGGCACTTCTAGGGCATTTTCTAAATAATCTATGTATGCTATGAGGGCTTTTGGCAATTCTGAAGCCTGGGTCATTGTGGTTAGGTCTTCAGACCATCCCTGCATTTCGGTATAGACCACCTCGACATTTTCAGGTTCTATATTATAGGGTAAGTGCGTGATTTCTTTGCCTTTGTATTTGTAGGCTGTACACACCTTTAAAGTGTCAAAACCAGAAAGGACATCGCCTTTCATCATCATTAATTGAGTGACACCATTTACCTGAACAGCATATTTGAGAGCGACTAAATCCAACCAGCCGCAACGTCGTGCTCTTCCTGTAGTAGCGCCAAATTCGTTACCTACGCGTCCCATTGTCTCCCCATCTTGGTCAAATAACTCGGTAGGGAAGGGGCCAGAACCCACTCTGGTGGTATAGGCTTTAAAAATACCGTATACTTCTCCAATCTGATTGGGAGCAACTCCTAATCCTGTGCAAGCACCAGCTGCGGTTGTATTGGAAGAAGTAACATAGGGATAGGTTCCAAAATCAATATCCAACAAAGAACCTTGCGCACCTTCTGCCAATATGGTTTTGCCATTGCGTTGCGCTTGATGCAGGTATTCTTCAGAATCAATAAATGTGAGTGTTTTGAGCGTTTTGATGGCATCAAAAAATTCGTTTTCTAACTCGGCGAGATCATATTCGATTTTAGCATCATAAAAGTCGATCATCGCAATATGTTTATCTCTTAAATTGGCATAACGCGTTTTCCAATCGGCTAGTTCTAGATCACCTACTCTGATCCCATTACGTCCCGTTTTGTCCATATAGGTGGGCCCAATTCCTTTCAAGGTAGAGCCTATTTTGGCTTTTCCTTTAGAGGCTTCGGAGGCCGCATCCAACAAGCGATGAGTGGGTAAAATTAAATGCGCTTTACGCGAAATAAGTAACTTCTTTTTATAATCTAAACCTTCAAACTGATCTAGGTTTTCTAACTCCTTCTTAAAGATCACAGGGTCTATGACTACTCCGTTGCCAATAATATTAAGCGCATTGTCATGAAATATACCCGATGGTATGGTGTGTAAGACGTGTTTTATGCCATCAAATTCTAAGGTGTGTCCTGCGTTTGGACCCCCTTGAAAACGGGCAATAATGTCATAATCTTTAGTGAGAACGTCAACAATTTTACCTTTCCCTTCGTCGCCCCATTGGAGGCCTAGTAGTAAATCTACTGCCATTGTTTTGCTATTGTATTATTAGTTTGAGGAGTTTTTCTTTCCGTAGAAGTATAATGAATGCTTATCGATGGTGATATCAAATACCTCTTCGATGGTTTTTTTAATAGACTGAATACGCGGGTCACAAAACTCGATTACCTCGCCGGTATCGGTAAGAATTACGTGATCGTGTTGTTTGTCAAAATAGGACTTTTCGTACTGTGCTTGGTTATTGCCAAACTGGTGTTTGCGTACCAAACCACATTCTAATAAAAGCTCTATGGTATTGTAGAGGGTAGCTCTACTTACGCGATAGTTTTTATTTTTCATGTTGATGTACAAAGACTCGATGTCGAAGTGTTCATCGTTATTGTAAATTTCCTGTAGTATAGCAAAACGCTCAGGTGTTTTACGATGTCCTTTTTCTTCCAAGTAAGCTGTAAAAACATTTTTTACTACTTCCTGATCTTTATTTATAGTGGCTTTTGCACTCATTAGTCTTGTAAAGGGGCGAAGTTACGCAATTATAATCGAGTCACTTTATCAATCCCACTGATTTTTTTAAGGTTATCTATCAACTTTTTCAACACCCCTTGATTTTGTACCACTACAGTGATGTGACCTGTAAATACACCATCATTTGTGGTAAAGCTAATGCCTTTCATATTCACATGCATATGATCGGAGATCTCTTTGGTGACCTCGTTTACCAGCCCTAGGTTATCAATTCCGGTTAATTTGATCTCCACCTTGTAATCTATAGCCGAAGAATCGATCCATTTAGCCGGGAGAATCCTATAGGCATATTTGCTGCGCATTTCGATGGCATTGGGGCAATTGTGTTTGTGTACTTTGATGCCATCATTGATGGTTGTAAAGCCAAAAACCGCATCACCGGGTATAGGGTTGCAACACTTGGCTAAGGTATAATCTAGTTTTTGTTCTTCCTTTCCAAAAACAAGTGAATCGTAGTTGCTGGTAATCTCATCCTTGTCAATTTCTTCAGGAACATTGGGTTTGCGAATTTTATTTTTGATAAAACTCATAAACGCATTAGAGCGTTGGGTGGCAAACTCCTTGATCATTTTATTGTCTATAGTACCTAAACCTACTCGGTAAAAAAGATCCAAACTGGTTTTTAGTTTAAAATAAGACACCAATTCGTTTACGGTCTTCTCGTTGAGTTGAATCTTCTGCGATTTTAATTTTCGCGCAAGCACTATTTTCCCCTCTTCGGCAAGTTCTTTTTTCTCATCCTTTAGCGATGATTTTATTTTGGCTCTCGCTCTCGCCGTGGTAGCATAATCCAACCAGTTGCTGGTAGGTTTTGAGTGATCTGAGGTAATAATATCTACCTGATCCCCACTTTTTAATTCTTGACTCAAGGGAACGAGCTTACCGTTTACTCGAGCCCCACGGGTGTGCATACCTACTTCTGTATGCACGCTAAATGCGAAATCTAAGGGTGTAGCTCCCTTGGGTAGCGATTTGAGATCGCCCTGAGGTGTAAAGACAAAAATTTCTTTGTTATAGAGGTTGAGTTTGAAATTCTCGACAAAATCGATAGCGTTAGTGTCGGGACTATCAAGCGCTTCCTGTAATCTATTGATCCAATCGTCAAGACCTTTGTCACCATCGTCACCTTGTTTGTATTTAAAATGTGCCGCATAGCCTTTTTCGGCTATTTCATTCATGCGCTCAGAGCGTATCTGTACTTCAACCCATCGGCCTTTAAGTCCCATCACGGTAATGTGTAAAGCTTCATAACCCGTAGATTTAGGTGAAGAAATCCAATCTCTTAAACGGGTGGGGTTGGGTCTAAAGTGATCGGTAACAATCGAATATATTTTCCAGGCCAAAAACTTTTCATTAGAACGATCGCTGCGATAAATAATTCGAATGGCAAATTTGTCATATACCTCGTCAAAACTTACCCCTTGTTTAAGAATCTTTCTGCGAATACTGTAAATCGATTTGGGACGTCCTTTGATTTCGTAAGTTAAACCTTCGGCATCTAGTGAATCTTCAATTACTTTTTTAAAATCCTGTATGTATTGATCCTGTTCGGCCTTACTCTCTTTTATCTTGCTTCGAATATCCTTATATACCTCTGGTTCGGTATATTTTAAACTGAGGTCTTCGAGTTCGGTCTTGATATTATAAAGCCCCATTCTATGGGCTAAGGGAGCATAGATATAAAGCGTCTCTGACGATATTTTGGCCTGCTTGTCGGGACGCATGGCATCCATGGTTTGCATATTGTGCAATCGATCTGCAATTTTGATAATGATCACCCTAGGATCGTCATTAAGGGTAAGCAGCATTTTTCTAAAATTCTCTGCCTGTTGGGAGACATCTCTGTCCTTTTTGAGATTAGAAATTTTGGTAAGCCCATCAACAATTCTCGCGATGGTCTCTCCAAACATCTGCTCGAGATCGTTTAGAGTGTACTCGGTATCTTCTACCACATCGTGCAGTAGGGCAGCCGCAATAGAGGTAGCGTCTAGGCCAATTTCGGAAGCGACAATTTGTGCCACTGCCAGCGGATGAAATATATAAGCCTCTCCAGATTTACGGCGTTGTTCCTTATGGGCATCTACCGCTATTTCAAAAGCCTTTCTTATCAATACTTTATCCGATTTGGACAGGGTTTGATAACTTATGCGCAGCAATTTTTTATACTGACGTGTCAGTTCTTTATTCTCGGCTTCTATGTATTCTGGGGTCAATTCCATGAAGAAACTAATGTACTATTTTTGAGTCAACTGACAATGCTTAAATACGGCTTCATCTTACAAAAATTTCATCTTCTATTTTGCACACCGAAATTTGGTTTTATACCAGTGGTGACCCCCTCAAGAACTTTCTAAAAGTTATGGGTAACAAGCCCCAAGTTTTCTGTAGCTCTTGAGCCTATTTTCATATCTTCGCAATCCAATAACTGGCTATGAGTATTTTTTATGTGCTTATCGGATTCTTACTTCTTGTTGTAGGGGGAGAATTTTTGGTGCGCTCAAGTGTAGGATTGTCCTTTAAACTTAAGTTGTCAAAGATGGTGATCGGTCTTACGGTAGTCTCTTTTGCAACCTCGGCTCCAGAGCTTTTGGTGAGTCTGCAAGCTGCACTTGATGGTATTTCAGATATGGCTATAGGCAACGTTATTGGGTCCAATATTGCCAATATAGGTCTTGTATTAGGTCTTACGGCCATTATATCTGCCTTAGACGTAGATAGAGACTTTTACAGATTCAACTGGCCGGTAATGATGTTGTTTTCGATAGCACTCTACCTATTCTTATTGAACGATGGAGTACTAGCGCAGCTCGAAGGCTTTGGACTCTTACTAGGACTAGGGGTTTATCTGTTCTTCTTATTAAAGAGGGCTCGTAAACAAGCTGTGGTGACTCAAGACGGTATTGATGATGGTCTGGCGCAAACCTCCTATTTTAAGATTTTTGTCTGGCTGGCCATTGGTGGAGCAGCGCTGTATTTTGGTTCTGGATTCTTGGTAAACGGAGCAAAAACGCTAGCCACTGCCGTGGGTGTTAGTGACTATGTCATTTCGGTATCTGTCATAGCCATTGGGACGAGTGTGCCAGAATTGGCAGCCTCTATCATTGCCGCACTCAAAAAAGAGAAGGCTATTTCTTTAGGGAATCTGATAGGATCTAATATTTTTAATATTGCTTCTGTATTGGGGCTTACTTCTATCATCAAGCCTATTGGTAACATCGATCCCATCATTTTAGAAACCAATATCTTTTGGATGATTGGTTTTGCGGCTATTCTTTTTCCCTTAGCATTTATACCAAAACGTATGCAAATCTCGAGATACAAGGGCCTAATTATATTTGTGGCTTATGTTGTATTTATGGGGATCACTTTTTTATAGCCCGTCTTAATGTGCGACAGCATCAAAACCTCGCATCCATTTGCCCTGTACCTTTAGCACCTGCTCAATAATATCCCTTACGCAACCCTTACCTCCATTTTTGTGAGAGACATAGTGGCTTATTTCTTTAATTTCTTTTACGGCATCCTGTGGGCAAGTAGCCAGACCCACTTCCCGCATAACAGGATAGTCGGGAAGATCATCACCCATATAAAGTATAGCATCTCTCTCAATATTCTTATCCTTGAGGTAGGCGTTGAGCAGCTCTTTTTTGTGATGAACACCCAGATGAATATCTTGAACCCCAAGGTTTTCTAATCTGCTTCGTACGCCTGGGTCTGTTCCTCCAGAGATGATACACACATTAAAACCTTGATTCAAGGCTTCTTTTAGTGCGTAGCCATCTTTGACATTCATAGTTCTATGCAAGTCGCCATTGGAGGTGATATGCACACTGCCATCGGTTAAGACCCCATCTACGTCAAAGATGAAAGTGGTTACACGATGTAATAATTCTTTATAGCTCAGTTCCATATTGGTTCTGTATCAGGGTGGATAATAAGGCGTAAACTTCCTTTTGCGCCGGTAGGTCTAATTGTTCTAAATGTTGTTGTATGACGGCTGTATCTCCGCGCTTGGCAGGGCCTGTCTGCATATCCTTTGGATTAAAAGAAGTCGCTTTCTCAACAGTTCTGTGCATCAGGGGATGTAATAGCGAAAAAGGAATCTCGTATTGATCGCATACCTCTTTGGATAAGGTAAAAAGGTAGTTGGTAAAATTATTGGCAAAAACAGCAGCCATATGCAGCTTGGCTCGCTGTGGGCTTTTTATCAAATGTATATTTGAACTCAGTGCCAAAGCCAGCGTACTCAATGCGGTTTTGTCTGAAGCCAAGTCATATTCCAAACAGATGGGAACCTGACTAAAATCAACCTGATCACTCATAGAGAAGCTCTGCGCTGGATAGAATACCCCTTTTCTATTGTGATTGGCAAGGGCCTGCATAGGAACACTACCCGATGTGTGTACCACTAGCTCATCTCGAAAAGGTATTTGCTCAGAAACTGTGCTAATAGCCTGATCGGCAACGGCTAGGATAGTGATAGTTGCTGGTTTTAGTTGTTCAATAGTTACCGTTTTACGGGCAAGTTGAGCAAAAGGTTGAAGTTTTACAGTATCCCTACCACATACTTGCTGCAAACGCACCGAACTCAAAGTCTCAAACCGTTTGGCTAAATGCCAGGCAAGATTGCCCGTACCTATTATATTTACATGTATCACAAAGGTAAAAATAGGTCTTTTTTTTATATGGGCCGCGGTCATCTTTGGGTTGATTCCGGTCGTTTATTTTGGTTTTTGAATCGAAGTGCTAAAAAGAAGTTAAAAGAGTCTCGTTATTAGTTGTTTGTTCCAATTAGTAGGCTCAAATCTTAGATTAAAACCTCGGTGTAGATTATCTTTGCATTCGGAAAAATGTATCCGCTCATTATGCAAAAGAAAATCGCCGCTTTTTTGTTTTCTACCCGTTTTATGGGATTCCTTTTTATCGCCTATGCCGCTGCCATGATTGTTGGTACTTTTATGGATCGAGGCCAGGAAACTTCACCTACACCTTATTCGAGATATTGGGTCTATAACTCGTGGTGGTTTACTGCGATACATATCTTTTTTGTCATCAATTTTGTAGGTAACATTTTTCGCTTTAAGCTGTTGCGAAAAGAAAAAATTACTACACTTATTTTTCACTCGAGTTTTATACTCATTTTGTTAGGCGCAGGGATTACCCGTTATATCAGTTATGAAGGGGTAATGCCAATTACCGAAGGCACCTCAGAAAATACTTTTTTGAGCGAGAAAACCTATCTCGAAGTCTTTATCGATGGAGAGCGCAACGGGCAACCTATGCGACGCACGGTGAGTAAAGAATTATTACTCTCTCCGCGATTGGACAACGATTTTACCTGGAACACCTACTACAATCCTACCGATGATACTCAGACCGATATAACCATAGCCTATTCCAATTTTATCCATGGGGCAGAAGATGGTTTTGTAGAAGATGACGAGGGTAGCTGGCACTTAAAAATTGTAGAAACAGGAGACGGAACAAGACACGAACACTTCTTAAAAGAAGGAGAAGTGGCTAATATTCACAATGTACTCTACGCCTTTAATAAACCCACCGATGGTGCTATAAATATCGGATACGACGGTCAAGATTACACCTTAAAGACCCCTTTTGAAGGGGAGGTTACCGTTATGGCGACTCAGACCAAAAGCGAAGTCGCAAAAGACAGTTTACAGCCATTAAATTTGCGCGCACTTTACGATCTGCAAGGGATTCTTTTTGTTATTCCTGAACCGGCTATCAAAGGTCGTACAGGTATTATAGCTTCTGAGGTTAAAGAAAAAAATCAACAAGATGCCCTTTTTGTTGATGTGACCATAGGAGATCAGACCAAGACAGTAGGACTTTTAGGAGGCAAGGGATGGAGAAACAATAAAAAAATGCTAGAATTTGATGACTATAAACTCTATCTCTCCTATGGCAGTAAAGAATACGATTTGCCTTTTTCGCTGCGACTCAATGACTTTATAGCAGAGCGTTATCCAGGTACCGAAAACAGTTACTCATCTTTTAAGAGTAAACTGACGGTAGAAGACGAACCATCTTTTGATTATGACATTTATATGAATCACGTTTTAGATCACAAAGGGTTTCGATTTTTTCAAGCCAGTTTTGAACCCGATGAAAAGACGACCATACTCTCTGTAAGTCATGATTTTTGGGGTACTTGGATCACCTATATCGGTTATTTTCTATTGTATTTAGGAATGATGATGATTTTATTTGATAAGGGGTCTCGTTTTGGAGAATTAAAGAGACGATTGGACAAAGTAAAGGCCAAAAAAGCCAAGCTCACGGTGGTTATTCTTTTGATAGCTTTCGCGAAAGCGCAACCAGTAGTAGCTCAAGAAATAAATACTGCAGCGGTAACCATTGAAGATAGTCTTGTGCAGACTACCGATGTGATTGATGAGGTCATAGGCGTAAAACAACAGCCCGAAGAGGGGCATATGGAAGCTCCTGAAAAAGCAGTTCTGGACTCTATTATTCAGGCCAATGCTATAGATAAAGCACACGCTGCCAAATTTGGAGAGATGGTGATTCAGGACGATAGCGGTAGGATGATGCCTATTAATACGTATGCCAGTCTACTTTTGAGAAAACTTTCGCGTCAAGATACCTATGCAGGGCTTAATGCCGATCAGGTGATGTTGTCTATGATGGAAAACCCGCAACTTTGGTTTTGGGCAGATTTGATTTACTTAAAAAAAGGGAATGACAGTATTAGAAATATTGTAGGGGTTCCTGAGGATGTAAAGCGATTTAAGTTGATGGACTTTATCACGCCTCAACTCACCAATAAATTAGATCCGTTTATTGCCGAAGCCTATCGGGAGGCGACACCTACGGTTATTGATAAAGAATTTAGAGACATTCACCAACGTCTCGGACTTCTCAATAGAGCCTTGAGCGGTAGCGTGCTTAAAATATTTCCTAAACCCAAGGATCCCAATAACAAATGGATGTCCTATGCCGAGCTGGCCGAATCTGGCTATAAGGGTATGGATAGCTTGTATAGCAGACAGATTATTCCGCTGTATTTGGGGACACTTCAAGAAGCCAGAAAGACTGGAAATTATGCCAAAGCAGACGAACTTTTGTACAGTATTGGAAAGTTTCAAGAGCGCTTTGGTGCCGATATTATGCCCTCAGCAGAAAAGATCAAAGCAGAGATCAACTACAATAAATACGATCCGTTTAAGAAGTTGTATTGGTTGTATATGCTTGCAGCCGTCTTTATGATGACTTTTGTTATTATCAAAATTTTTAACAATAACCGTTTTATTAGCACCATGACCAAAGTGGGTGCTGTA
This sequence comes from uncultured Flavobacteriaceae bacterium, assembly GCA_964549485.1. Lineage (GTDB taxonomy): Bacteria > Bacteroidota > Bacteroidia > Flavobacteriales > Flavobacteriaceae > Dokdonia. The sequence goes on along the minus strand of CAZJWI010000059.1, from coordinate 4,046 downwards.
CTGGTATTACTCTTGTTTTTGCTACATACGGGGTCTTTGATATGGCGCTGGTTTATATCGGGGCATGCACCCTGGAGTGATGCCTACGAATCGGTATTGTATGTGGGTTGGGCAACGATGTTTTTTGGACTGGCTTTTGGGCGTAAGAGTATGCTAACAGTGGCTAGTACGGCTTTTGTGGCCGGATTTATCCTATGGGCAGCGAGTATGAATTATATGAATCCAGAAATCGCGAATCTGCAACCCGTGCTCAACAGTTATTGGTTGATGATTCACACTGCGGTAATTGTCGCGAGCTATGGTCCGTTTACCCTTGGAGCTCTCCTGGGCATAGTGGCACTTATGCTTATGATATTTACCTCCAAGAAAAATAAAGTACGCATGGATCTCAATATTAAGGAACTTACCCTGATCAATGAGATGGCCTTAACAGTAGGTATGGTGCTCTTGGCTATTGGAACCTTCTTAGGAGGACAATGGGCTAACGAAAGTTGGGGGCGCTATTGGGGCTGGGATCCAAAGGAGACTTGGGCGTTAATTTCACTCATCGTTTATGCCTTTGTCATCCACATGCGATTTATTCCAGGATTAAGAGGTAGATGGATCTTTAATATGTTGTCTATACTGGCATTAGGTTTTATTTTCTTTACTTATTTTGGAGTCAACTACTATTTGTCGGGGCTACATGCCTATCAAAGTGGAGGAGATATAGCCTTACCTAAAATAATCACCAGTTTAATTATATATACCACCTTGGGCGTGCTTTCCTATCGGGGCTATAAAAAGTATTACAAAAAAGCTAAGGCTTAATTCGATCTAAGATACAAGTAGTTGTAATTCCTTATCGGCCTCTATACCTAGTTTGCCATAAAGGCTTTTTGTAGTGAGTATGACATCCTCCTGATTCATATTGTGGTAATTGGCAATATGCTCATTGCTGTGACCTTTAGAAATACCTTGAAGTACTTTTACCTCAATATTAGTAAGACCAAATTCGCTGATGAGGGTTTCTAGATAGGAATCATTGGTATCTTGAACTTTTTTGTACTGGTCTAAGGTTTCGATACGTTGCAAATAGGTTTTTATCTGTTGCTTCATTAAAGATTCCTTAAGCTGCATTTTCTTAAAGGTGAACATCATGGCAAAGGTGATCAAAAACACATCTAATATGACGCAAATTTTGGCCGCAAATATCGTTAGGCCAAAAAGCGTATTACCAGACGAATGGAGTACAAAAACTTCTAACATTAAAAAGATGTTGAAAGCGTATACAGCACCAATAATCCAATTGATGGTACGGTTTTTTGTTTTGAGCATTCCCAAGATCCAAACCATCAAAATAGTGGATACAGTAAATAAGTCTGAGATAAAATAATAAAGCATGTTTTCGGTTATGAAATACATACACATGGCAATCGCTGAAAGCGCTATCAGCGTTACAATCACCATCTTGAAAACCTTGTGATTGTTTTTAAGCTTCAAATAGAAATACGCAAAACAAAAGCCCAAGAATCCTACGAGAAAATGGCTAAACAATTCAATTTCAACCTCAAGCGGAAATTGGATATGTGAAAGATAAAACAGATTATCTCTAGCAACGATGGTATAGGTAACCACCACAGCGAGTAAAGCGTGAAATAAAAATACGCGGTTTTGAGTGATAAAATAAAAGACAAGCGTTGAGAATATTAAGGAAATGATGGCGCCGTAAAAGATGCCCGTACCTAATAAATCGTATTTTTCTTCAGCAGTGAAGGTGGATTCATCCATACTTTGAACCGGGAAAAATGCCTCTTCTGTAAAATTAGCTTTGAGATATAGCGGAAAATTGTGTAGCCGATCTATTAAAAAAAACGATGGATAACGCGTATTGGCCATGGCATAGATATGCTGACCCTCGTCATCTCTTAACTCTAGTATTCTAGCATGATTGGAGGGGATGGTAAGCATTTCTCTTGGATGATCTATTTGAGAAATCTTAAACCAATACACACCATTTTCCAATCCTTTATTGGGATCGGTAATGGGGGCAAAGGCAGCCTCCTTTATAGATTCAAAGTCATATATACCATCGACATCTCTCACATAAGAAATAGATTCTTGTGCAAAAGAAGAAAATGCAAAAAGCACCACAAAAAGACGTAGCAGTAGTCTCATGTACCGGATATGTAAAAATCCAGCGACAAACATAATAAAAAAGAATCGATAAAACGCACTTTATCGATAATAAAATGCGTTTTATCGATATATTCTGCTTTTACAGCGTTCTATACCATGTCTTCAGGTCGCACCCATTGGTCAAACTCGCTGGCGGTGACATAACCTAAATTGATGGCCTCTTCGCGTAGGGTTGTCCCATTTTTATGAGCGGTGTTTGCAATTTCGGCCGCTTTGTAATAACCTATTTTGGTATTGAGGGCTGTAACCAACATTAAAGAATTGTTGAGCAACTCGGTAATTCGCGCTTGGTTGGGCGCAATTCCAGAAGCACAGTGCTCTGCAAAAGAGACACAGCCATCACCCAGTAGCGTTGCACTTTGCAATAAATTAGCCGCCATTACGGGTTTGAATACATTTAATTCATAATGCCCTTGCATACCACCTACACCAATCGCGACATCATTGCCCATCACTTGAGCGCAAACCATAGTAAGTGCTTCGCATTGCGTGGGGTTCACTTTACCCGGCATTATCGAAGAGCCAGGTTCGTTGGCGGGTATGGTAATTTCTCCAATTCCACTGCGAGGCCCAGAGGCCATTAACCGAATGTCATTGGCTATTTTATTTAAAGAAACGGCCAGCTGTTTTAAGGCGCCATGCGTTTCTACAATGGCGTCATGAGCTGCAAGCGCTTCAAATTTATTTTGAGCCGTGACAAAGGGATGACCCGAAAATTCTGCCATATATTCTGAAACGCGTTTGGCATAACCCTCTGGGGTATTCAAACCTGTACCCACAGCTGTGCCACCCAAGGCCATTTCGGCCAGATGAGGCAGGGTGTTTTCTAAGGCCTTAAGACCGTGATCTAATTGGGATACATAGCCAGAAAATTCCTGTCCCAAAGTAAGTGGTGTGGCATCCATTAGATGGGTTCGACCTATTTTGACAACATCCTTGAAAGCGTCGGCTTTCGCTTTAAGCGTATCTCTTAATTGACGCACACCAGGAATAGTTACTTCAACCACTTTTTTATAACCGGCTATATGCATACCTGTAGGAAAGGTATCGTTTGACGATTGTGATTTGTTGACATCATCATTGGGTAATAACGTTTTTTCTCCTTCTCCTATCTCTTTGCCCGCCAGCTGATGTGCTCTGTTAGCGATAACCTCATTGACGTTCATGTTGCTCTGCGTCCCGGAACCAGTCTGCCAGATCACCAAAGGAAATTGATCATCGTGCTTGCCTTCGAGAATTTCATCACAAACCGCCGCAATAAGATCTCTTTTTTCTATCGCCAAGGCACCTAATTCACAATTGGTATAGGCTGCAGCTTTTTTTAATATCGCAAAGCCATATACGATTTCTAATGGCATAGAACCGGCAGGTCCTATTTTAAAGTTATTTCTAGATCGTTCTGTTTGAGCTCCCCAGAGTTTATCGGCAGGTACTTTTACCTCGCCCATGGTATCTTTTTCAATTCGGTAGTCCATGAATCAGCATTTAGTTGAAATACAAATTTACAATTTTGTACGGGTAAATAATGTCAATAAGCTGTCAATAAAACTGAAAAATCTATTGTGAAAAATAATATTTATACGGTATCTTTGACCCAAATAAGTAAACGCAGTATATCATGTTCGATTTTGACCAATATTTAGGATTTCTAGCATTTTTAACCATCCTTACCATAGGATTCTGGTTGATGATCTTCTTATTGACCTTTGTGATCCCATACTGGGTTGGAGGTTCTATAGTCGAAATGATCAAAGAAAAAAGAGAAGCAAGAAAGGCAAAAAGAGCCTAAGCTATCTTTTGACATATCATAAAAAAAGCCAGTTCGAAAGAACTGGCTTTTTTTATTGAAGTCCGACTCAAGGAGCATG
>CAZJWI010000058.1:0-7028 GCA_964549485.1 uncultured Flavobacteriaceae bacterium | reverse complement strand
ATCTTCTTACTTTCCACATTGACAATATCGTCCTGTTGCTCGACATTAAATCCCGTGGCAATAATCGTGACAGAAACTGCATCTCCTAAAGACTCATCTTCACCCACACCCATAATGATGTTTGCACTGTTTCCAGCTTCTCCCTGGATGTGGTCATTGATCTCTCCAATCTCGTCGATTGTGATTTCATCACCCCCTGAGACAATAAGCAGCAATACATTTTTAGCACCAGTAATTTTATTGTCGTTCAATAGGGGAGAATCAAGCGCCTTACTGATGGCTTCATGTGCTCTATTGGTACCACTGGCAGTGGCACTACCCATAATAGCTGTACCAGAATTACTCAGCACAGTTTTGGCGTCACGTAAGTCAATATTCTGAGTATAGTGATGGGTAATTACCTCGGCTATGCCACGAGAAGCGGTTGCCAACACCTCATCCGCTTTGCTAAACCCTGCTTTAAAGCCCAAATTACCGTAAACCTCTCTCAGCTTGTTATTATTGATAACAATTAAGGAATCTACATGAGCTCTTAAACGATCAACTCCTTTCTGAGCCTGTTCGTTACGCATTTTTCCCTCAAATTGAAAAGGAATGGTAACAATACCCACTACTAAGATATCCATCTCCCTGGCCATTTTGGCTATTACGGGAGCAGCTCCTGTACCTGTTCCTCCACCCATACCCGCAGTGATAAAAATCATCTTGGTATTGGTGTCCAACATCTTTTTGATATCCATTTCGCTTTCGACGGCCGCCTTCTCTCCCACATCGGGATTGGCACCTGCTCCTAGTCCTTCGGTAAGCCCTACCCCAAGTTGTATTTTATTGGGCACAGTACTATTTTCTAATGCCTGGGCGTCGGTATTGCAAATCACAAAATCTACCCCTTTGATTCCTTGATGGAACATGTGATTTATTGCATTGCTACCACCGCCACCTACACCAATAACCTTAATAACGTTACTCTGGTTTTTTGGTAGATCAAATGTGATATCGTCAAATTGTGTTGTACTCATATGATTGTGTTTTACCCCTTATTCACTAACTGTAATTTTATTACAGCTTCATTTTGATTGATTTCTTATTATTATTCTGCGTTGTCCAAAAAATCTTTGAATTTCTCAGCCCAACGGTCAAATATGCTTTTCTTCTCTGGTGCTGCTGCGCGCTCTTGTTTAGTATTATCCTCCTCTGACACCTCAGTTTTGGACAGATTCTCGACAGTTTGAGTGTCTGTTTGTTTTTCTTCAGTCTTAAAGCTGCTCTGTTCTAAACTATTCATAACCAAACCTACCGCTGTGGCATAAAGTGGGCTAGTCGTTTCGGCGTCAGAGTCACCCGCCAAATGCTCATTAGGATATCCAATACGTGTATCCATTCCGGTGATGTATTCAACCAGTTGTTTTAAATGTTTGAGTTGAGATCCTCCACCAGTAAGAACAATGCCAGCAATAAGTTTCTTTTTTTGTTCTTCATGACCGTAATTTTTTATCTCAAGATACACCTGTTCTACAATTTCAACCACGCGAGCGTGTATAATTTTGGATAAATTTTTAAGTGTGATTTCTTTTGGTTCTCGGCCTCTTAAACCAGGAATGGAGACAATTTCGTTGTCTTTATTCTCGCCTGGCCAAGCCGAACCAAACTTTATTTTAAGTAACTCGGCTTGTTTCTCAATGATTGAACAGCCCTCCTTAATATCTTCGGTAATGACATTTCCACCAAAAGGAATCACCGCAGTGTGTCTAATAATTCCATCCTTAAAAATGGCTAGATCGGTAGTACCTCCACCTATATCGATTAAGGCGACTCCGGCTTCTTTTTCTTCTTGGGATAAGACCGCATTTGCCGAAGCAAGAGGTTCTAAGGTAATTCGATCCAAATTTAGACCTGCGCTCTTGACACAACGCCCAATATTACGTATCGAGGCTACTTGTCCTACTACGACGTGAAAATTGGCCTCAACACGACCTCCATACATCCCAATGGGCTCCTTAATTTCACTTTGACCATCTACTTTAAACTCTTGAGGCAAGACATGGATAATCTCCTCCCCAGGCAGCATGACCAATTTGTGTACTTGATTGCATAGACTATCGATATCCTGAGCGTCAATAACCTCCTCAGAATTGGCTCTAGTGATATAATCACTATGCTGCAAACTTCTAATGTGCTGTCCTGCAATACCAACTACCACATCATTTATCTTTATGCCAGAAACACTTTCTGCCTCCTGTACCGCTTGTTGTACCGATTGTATGGTTTGTGTGATATTGTTGACCACGCCTCGGTGTACTCCTAGACTTTTAGATTTACCTATGCCTAAGATCTCCACTTTGTTGTACTCATTGTATCGCCCTATCATTGCCACGATCTTCGTGGTTCCTATGTCAAGTCCTACTGCGATATTATCTTGTTCCATACGTTTCTATTTTGAACCTTCCAGCATCTCCTTGGTAGCAAAGCGTGCTTTCAGCATTCATTTCCCCTTTATTTTTTTTCGCAAACCACTTGATTTTCAAACATCAAGTTGACGGTTTTATAGTGATCAAGCGTCTTATCTTTGGCTGCTTTTTGATAAAAAGCCTTGTAATTATTAAACCTTGCAGACAACCTATTTATGCTGCCTAAGACAAGTTTGTAATCGAGTTTACGAGCGTCTAACTTATAATCTCCATTGTTGTCTCGGGTAATCCCAGTTATGTGTTTTTTTAAAAACGCATCCTTTTGGATAAATCTGGCTAATCGATATACTTCTGGCCATTGGGCTTTCGAAACACCATTTACCAAAGGCACATGAGCCGCAAAATTTGTAGACAAGGGCATTCTGGTCCCTGTCTCATCCATATAAAAAGAAGTTTCCCCATTTAGGCGAGCGATGGGTTTTCGCTGCTCAACGGTTACTCCTACTTCTCCAGACATACTCACGTAAACATCTGCGTTTTTGACAATTGGGTGCTCCTTGACACTAGCCTCCATTTTATTCAAAGCTAAATTTTCTTTGACCTTCCCCGTAACACTGTCATTACTTTGTATCAACAATTTATTAACGGTTTGACGCGTCATAAAAGGACTGCTTTCATCGGCAAATGAGATGACAACTTTTTTGACCTGTCGTCGCGCATTTCGCTGGCTAGAAAAGGCATACAATAAGACAGTGATCGCTATCAATCCTATGGTTTTAATATGTACTAATCTAATCTGCATTTTGTAGAGTTTTGGTTACTTTTAAAACTTCAACACCTATGTCACCAGCCCCCATAAATACTATTATTTTTTGAGTGGCCTGCTGTACATTGGCTACAAGTTGCTGCTTAGATATCAAGCTTTTCTTGGGGGTTGTAATCTTTTCTAATAAGACGGCACTGTTAACGCCATCTATGGGCAACTCGCGTGCGGGGTAAATGTCTAATAAAGCTACTTCATCAAAGTTAGAGAGCGCTTTCGCGAAAGCGTCCATAAAATCTCTCGTTCTTGAATACAAATGCGGTTGAAATATAGCTAACACCTGCTCTTCGGGATACATTTGGGAAACACTTTGAAAAACAGCATCAATTTCGGTAGGGTGATGCGCATAATCGTCTATGACAATGAGTTCATCAGATTTAATCCTATAGGTAAAACGTCTGTTGACTCCACTATATGAAGCTAAGGCTTTGGGGAGCTGGCTGGTTGGGGAACCGTACGCCATTGCCATACCCAAAGCCGTTACTGCATTGGTCAAATTATGCCAACCAGGTAGGTTAAATTTTAAATTTTCTAATACGCCATTGGGGTATTCAAGATCAAAAAGATAAGAGCCTTTATTAATCCTAATATTCCTTGCGCAATAATCGGCATCGTTTTCAATGCCTACCGTATTCCCTTTTATGGGGAGCCCTTTGGTAATAAACCTTTTTGAAGGATGGGTTAAAGCTGCAAAGGCTTTAAAAGTATTTTCTAGGTCTTCGACATCTTCATAAATATCCAGATGATCGGCATCCATTGAGGTCACGCATAACATATCGGGCCGCAATTGTAAAAAAGAACGATCAAATTCATCGGCCTCAACCACAACAACTTCATTGCCTTGCTGTATTAGGTTACCCTTGTAGTTGTTGGTCACCCCGCCTATAAAAGCAGTGACAGGAGCAGCCGTTGCAGCGAGCAAGTGACCCAAAATACTAGCGGTAGTCGTTTTCCCGTGAGTACCAGCCACAGCCAGACATCTAGCATTGTTGGCAATTAATCCCAGGACCTCTGCTCGTTTTTTAATCTGGTATCCGCTTTCGCGAAAGTGAAGCATTTCTTTAAAATCCTTGGGTATAGCAGGGGTATAAACCACCAAGGTGGTCTCTTTGTTGTCAAAAGGTGAACCAACGGCTGCACCCAAATCCTGATAGTGAATCTTCACGCCATTAGCCTCGAGTTGCGCTGTTAATGCAGATGGTGTCTTATCATAGCCTCCAACGGTATAGCCATTGCTGTTAAAGTAGGTAGCAAGCGCGCTCATCCCAATGCCCCCTATGCCTATAAAATAAACAGTGTCGATATGTGGTAAGACAGTTTTCAATTAGGCGTTCTTAGTTGATGTTATTCCGAGTAAAATTTCGACCTGATCTACAATATCCTTTGTGGCATCAGGTAATGCCAATTCTTTAATAGCAGCGCCTAATTTTAAGCGGTACTGGTTATCGTCGATCAGCTTTTTAAAGGCAGGCTGAAATTGCTCTTGTAGATTACGTTCTTTGATAAGTACGGCTGCACCTTGATCTGAGACAGCCATAGCATTTTTGGTTTGATGATCTTCGGCAACATTAGGAGAAGGAATAAAAATAGTAGCCTTACCCACTATGCACAATTCTGAAACTGAACTCGCCCCCGCTCTCGAAATAATGATATCGCTCGCGGCATAAGCCAAATCCATAGTGTCGACAAAGGGCATTATTTTAACGGTATCGCTCTCTAAATGTTGATAGGTATCATAGTATAATTTTCCAGTTTGCCAAAGTAGTTGCACTCCCATTTCTTGAAAAAAGTGCAGTTGGTGTGCAACGAGTTCATTTATGGCTCTAGCGCCTAGACTCCCTCCAATTATCAGGATCACCTTGGCATTAGGTGATAAGTGATATTTGACCAAGGCATCTGCTCGCTTACCTTCCAGATCAAGTAGGTCGGCACGTACAGGATTACCTGTTTTTATGATTTTTGAAGCTGGGAAAAACCGTTCCATACCCTCATAAGCCACACAAATCTTTTGTACTTTCTTACTCAACCACTTATTGGTAATACCAGCATACGAATTCTGTTCTTGAATTAGTGCAGGAATGCCTTTTCCAGTAGCTCTTCGAAGTAGTGGCCCACTGGCAAAACCACCAGTACCAATAGCTATATCTGGTCTAAAGCGCTTTAAGATCCTTGCCGATTTTACAAGACTACTGGCTAACTTAAATGGAAACTTACTATTTTCTAATGTTAGTTTGCGCTGTATTCCAGAAATCCAAAGACCCTCTATATCAAAACCAGCCTGAGGCACCTTTTCCATTTCCATACGATCTTGGGCTCCAACAAACAAGAACTCGGTATCGGGATACCGTCGTCTGATTTCTTTGGCAATAGCAATGGCCGGGTAAATGTGACCTCCGGTTCCTCCTCCACTCAATATGATTCTATAAGGTCTCACTTAATATATCTAAAGGGTTTAATTCGTTTTCTAATTTTGGTTTGGCCGGGGCTCTTTTGGTGCTTACGCTCAAGACAATTCCCAAAGCCAGACAAGTCATCCAGATGGAGGTACCACCGCTACTTATCAGAGGTAAGGTTTGACCAGTAACCGGAAATACCCCTACAGCTACTCCCATATTGATAAATGCCTGAAAGACTATTGGCATACCAACTCCAATGACCAGCAGTTTGGCAAATACAGTTTCGGCTTTATGGGCAATAACGGTAAGTCTAAAAAGCAACAACAAATACATAGACACCAAAAACAACCCTCCTATCATACCGTATTCTTCTACGATGAGCGGATAGATGTAATCACTCGAGGCCTGTGGTAGCAAGTTTCGATGAACACCTTTAGCTGGACCTTGGCCAAATATACCTCCCATAGCGATGGCGCTTTTGGCACGTTCACTTTGATAATTGGCGTCTTGATCAACCTCATCATTAAAAAAGTTTTCTATTCGATTGGTCCAGGTATCGACACGATTACTAAACGCGTCAGGAAAGGCTTTGGCTACGAGAATAAAAAAGGTCAAGGCAACTAGACCTGTCAACAAGATCAAACCGATATACTTAAGTGGATATCCGCCTAAAAACACCAGGGCGATGACCATCGTAAAAATGATCGCTGTAGTTGAAAAGTTTGCGGGTAATATTAAGGCCAAGATAATTCCTACAGGTAACCATAGGGGCAGGAGGGTTTCTTTAAAAGAAACCTGTTTATCTCGTATTCGGGCAAGGTACCTAGCCACATATACCATCAACACCACACTGGCTAATGCCGAGGTCTGAAAACCCACTCCAATGATAGGAATCTTAATCCAACGGGCTGCATTGGCCCCAGCCATAGTGGTACCCTGAGCGAGGGTGATGATAAGCAATAGAATGACAATGGGTATAAAAATTACCGATAAGCCTTTAAAATAGTGATGTGGGACTTTATGGATGGCATACATAATCCCAAATCCTAAAATAATGTGCATCACATGTTTGATCAAAAATCTAAAGGTATTCCCATCTCCGTTGATATAGGCAAGATTACTCGCTGCGCTATAAACAGGTAAAAAAGAAAATAGCGCAAGCAGAGCCACAATAGCCCAAATGGCTTTGTCTCCTTGTAATCCTTGAAATATTTTCTTTGCTTTCATGCTATGCTTAACTAATCAAAGGTGCTTTGTTTATAGATCTCTAACCGCTTGTTTAAACTGTCTTCCGCGGTCTTCATAATTTTCGAACAAATCAAAACTCGCACAGGCGGGAGATAGTAGTACAGCGTCTCCACGCTCTGCAACTTTATAGGCAATTTTAACGGCTTCAGACAT
>CAZJWI010000057.1:0-12093 GCA_964549485.1 uncultured Flavobacteriaceae bacterium | reverse complement strand
CAATGTCCATTTCTGGATCGGTACCCTGGGAATCATCATGTATGCCCTGCCCATGTATGTGGCCGGGTTCGTACAAGCCTCCATGTGGAAGCAATTCAACCCGGATGGCACCCTAGTTTATGGGAACTTCCTGGAAACTGTAGAGCAGATTATCCCCATGTACTGGATGCGCGCCATCGGCGGTAGCATGTTCATCATCGGGGCCTTCATCATGCTTTACAACATCATCCAAACCGTACGCGCCGGTAGTGCTGTTACCGACGAGTTGGCCGAGGCTGCGCCACTTACCAAGGTGCCAAAGCGCCAGACAGCCAAGGAGAGTTATCACACCTGGTTGGAGCGTCGCCCTGTCAAGCTAACCATATTTGCCACCATCGCCATATTGATAGGAGGTATGGTACAGATCATCCCGTCTCTTATGGTCGATGATTACGTACCAGTTATTTCGAGTGTGAAACCTTACACGCCTTTAGAGTTAGAAGGTCGAGACATTTATATCAGAGAGAGTTGTGTATCATGTCACTCTCAAATGATTCGTCCATTTAGAAGTGAGGTAGAGCGATATGGAGAGTATTCCAAAGCGGGAGAGTATGTTTATGATCATCCGTTTTTATGGGGTAGTAAACGAACAGGACCAGATTTGATGCGTATTGGTGGTAAATACAGTGACAACTGGCATTTAAATCACTTCTACGATCCTCAAACCACTTCTCCTGGGTCTATTATGCCATCGTATAAGTGGCTCATCCAAAACCCCTTAGATAAGGATCAAACCATCGATAAAATGAATGCTATGGTAACCCTAGGTGTTCCGTATAGCCAAGAAGATATCGATCGCGCCTATGAGTGGATGATAGAACAGGCTACTCAGATCGAAAAGAACCTATATTCCGATCCTGATTTTGCCAAAACTTACGAAGCCGATAAGAAGTATGCTGCAGAGAATGGAGAAGAATTTATTGAGATGAGAGATCGCGAGGTAGTAGCCCTTATCGCATATCTGCAGCGTCTTGGCACCGATATTAAAATTAAAAATCCTGACGGTTCTACCGCCACTTTAAACGACTAAACCATGTTAAAATTTGTAAAAGGAAATCTCGAAAATATAGATGGTGTGGCCATTTACCCTATCATCTCCTTATTGATCTTCTTTGTGTTTTTTGCAGCCCTTTTCTGGTGGGTATTTACCGCTAAGAAGGCACATATCAAAGAAGTGAGCCATATACCCTTAAACGATAGTACTATACACTCAAAAGACCTTTATTTATGAGAACAGCAGCTTCATTTATACGTATACTCGGGTTTGCCATCTTAGGCTACTTTTTCCTGGATTGGGTAGGCAGTAGTGGTGATACCTCCATCTTTGTGGAACAACCTTGGATGTGGGCCGTTTACGGTGTCATCCTTTTGTTCTACGTCGCAGGAGAAATCTGTGCCGAGGCTTTGCAGGGAGTGCTTTATAAAAGTTTGTCAGACGAAGGCAAGACACGTTATGATGAGAATCTCGCTTCTGCGAAAGCCAAACAATTCAAATGGATCAAGGACAAGTATAAAAAGTCATTGGGTAGTAAAGCCATAGAGGAAGAGCACGAAATCATTTTGGATCATAACTATGACGGTATTAAAGAGTTGGATAACAATTTGCCGCCGTGGTGGGTTTATATGTTTTATGCAACTATCATATTTGCAGTAATTTACCTGGTTCGATTTGAAGTGTTTGATGATTATGATCAAGAAGAAGAATATCAGCTGGCTGTAGCTCAAGCTGAGGCCGAAATAGCCGAATGGAAAAAAACAGCCAAAGATCTCGTAGATATTAATACGGTAACCATGCTTACTGAAACGGCAGACCTAAACGATGGTAAAGCCATCTTTATGGAACGTTGTATTGCTTGTCACAAGGCCGATGGGGGTGGAGGAATAGGTCCAAATCTCACCGATGCTTATTGGATTTTAGGAGGCGGAATTAAAAATGTGTTTAAAACCATCTCAGAAGGGGGGCGTGATGGCAAGGGTATGATTGCCTGGAAATCAGAGCTCAAACCCGCACAAATGGCTCAGGTGGCAAGTTATGTATTAACCCTACAAGGCACTGCACCAGCCGAACCCAAAGAACCGGAAGGAGAAGTTTGGGTTGATCCTGATGCACCTGCCTTACCAGAAGAAACAGTTGTTATTCCTGTAAGTGATACAACAGCTATAAAGATTACCGTAGAAAAATAGCATGGCAGAACAAGGGCAAGAAAATTTTAGGGACACTATAGGGACGCTCAACGAAGAAGGGAAGCGCGCCTGGGTATTTCCCAAAAAACCTAGCGGAAAGTGGTATACCTATCGCAAGTACGTAAGTTATGTCTTGCTTGCCTTTTTGTTTTCGGCGCCGTTTATAAAAATAGGTGGCAACCAGTTTTTGATGTTTAATGTATTGGAACGCCGTTTTAATATATTCGGTTTTCCATTTTGGCCACAAGATTTTCACCTCTTTGTCATTATGATGATTATCGGTGTGGTCTTTGTCATCTTATTTACAGTAGCCTTTGGTCGTTTATTTTGCGGTTGGATATGTCCTCAAACCATTTTTATGGAGATGGTTTTTAGACGAATTGAATACTGGATTGATGGCGATCGAGGCAAGCAAATACGATTGAGCAAAATGCCTTGGAATGCCGAAAAGATCAAAAAACGCGTCTTAAAGTGGACCGTATTTTTTATCATTTCCTTTCTAATTGCCAATGTCTTTCTAGCCTATCTTATAGGTTCAGACCAATTGATACGTTATATAACCGAAGGGCCAACAAAACATTGGAGTACCTTAGTGTCGCTATTGATTTTTACGGCTGTATTCTATTTTGTTTTTGCCTGGTTTAGAGAACAAGTATGTATTATCGCTTGTCCCTATGGACGCTTGCAAGGTGTGCTTTTGGACAATCAGTCTATTGTAGTTGCCTACGATCATAAACGGGGAGAACGCAGTGAAGGTCGTTCTAAGTTTAGAAAAAATGAAGATCGGGCTGCCTTGGGTAAAGGCGACTGTATTGACTGTTTCCAATGCGTACATGTTTGTCCTACGGGTATAGATATACGTAATGGTACTCAGCTAGAATGTGTGAACTGTACTGCCTGTATCGATGCCTGTGATCACATCATGGAATCTGTCAACTTACCCAAAGGGCTTATTAGATACGCTAGTGAGGATGCCATCGAGAAGAAAAAACGATTCACCTTTACCCCGAGATTAAAGGGGTATACTGCGGTTTTGGGCATTTTGGTAGCCGTATTAATAGGAATGTTGTTTTTGAGAAATGATATCGAAGCTCGAATACTGAGACTTCCAGGACAATTGTATGAGCGCAAGGCCAACGATAAGATAAGTAATGTTTATACGTACAAGCTCGTCAACAAAACCACAGCTGCAATAGCCGACATTAGTTTTGAATTGCTATCGCATAAGGGGGAAATCGAGGTAGTGTCTCAAGAAACCTTAAACATTGCCGGTCAAGATCTGGCCGAGGGAACCCTTTTTATTGAGATACCAGCAGGTGCACTTAGCGGCGATAAAGACCGATTGCAAATAGGTGTCTATAGTGGAGACACCCTTATTGAAACCACTACCACCGCCTTTTTAGGGCCAAGAACATATAAATAACGCTGCCTTTGCAGATTAAAAAATAGAAGTATGAAATGGAATTGGGGAACAGGAATAGTTGTAGCCATAGTCGGATTTATAGGGTTTATACTCTATTTTGTAATTACAATGAGTACAGACTCAAAATACAGTCATGATTTGGTCACCGAAGAGTACTATGCCAAAGAAATGTTGTATCAACAGGAAATAGATGCTGAGACCAATACCACGCTTTTAGATGCTCCAATCACAGGTTCAAAAACTTCAGAAGGATGGGTTTTAGTCTTTCCAACATCAGTAGCGCCGGCAAAAGTCCAAGGCACTGTATCGCTTTATAGACCCTCTAATGAGAAGTTAGACTTTGAGTTACCCCTTGAACTCATCGATCATAAACTATTAATACCAGATGCCCGACTTTTGGATGGTAGATGGAATATCACCATTTCCTGGACCTATGATGACAAACCTTTTATGTATAAGAAATCTATAGTCTACTAATGTATTATACCGCACTCATATTTGGTTTATTAGGTAGTTTTCACTGCGTGGGGATGTGCGGCCCTATTGCTTTTTTGTTACCTCTTGACCGTCAAAGTTCCAGCAAACGTATTTTTCAGGTAGTGAGCTATCACGCCGGACGTCTTACCTCTTACGCTATCCTCGGTTTTCTATTGGGTTGGGTGGGTAAAGGGCTTAGCCTCTTTGGAATACAGCAATATTTGTCTATTGCAGTAGGCGTGCTTATGATAGCAGTGGTGGTTATGCCCACTGCGGTGATGCAGCGATTTTCTATCACAAAACCTGTATATCACCTTATTGGTAAAGTAAAATCGAATTTAGGGACCCAATTAAAAAAACGAGATCCAGGCACCTTTTATACCATTGGTTTTTTAAATGGTTGGTTGCCCTGTGGGCTGGTGTATATGGCCATATTTGGCGCGATGGCAACTGGTGTTTCCTGGCAAGGAGGATTTTATATGATTCTTTTTGGTTTGGGTACGATACCTCTTATGACAACAGCGATCTACCTAGGCAACTTTATCAATGCCAAAGTAAAAACCAAAATTTTAAAGCTAATTCCCATAGTGGTTCTTATTGTGGGGATACTCTTTGTATTGCGCGGTCTTGGTTTAGGTATTCCATACGTTTCACCAGCATATGAAGTATCTCAGCCCTTAGTCAGTGCACAAAACAGCTGTCATTAATCAATTAATAATTTAAACCAATACTATGAAAACAATTGCAAATATTTTACTGGTAGATTGGGGGATGGGAAGCCTCATCATAGGGGTCTTTGTCGTGGTGTGTATTGCCATGGTTCTTATCGTTACCAATATGATGAAATCTGACAAAAAAAAGACTTAAATATACCGCGTGGGTATTTGACCAAGGCAAATCTACACCCTGATTACAAATTAAAAAAGGAGCTTATATAGCTCCTTTTTTATTGTCTTTACAAAACCATTAGAACTATACTAAACGGTCATTGAAAACAGTTGGGTACTGGGTTTGTTTTCTTGGAGTCTTAAATCAAATGCCAATGCCACATTTCTTACAAATGGACGGCCCTTGGGTGTCACCTCGATGGCATCCGAACCAATAGTGATAAGCCCATCCTTTTCTAACTCTGTAAGACGTATAAGTACATCTGGCAAATTATCAAAACGAAGGTTTTCTGAAGCCCAACTCGTTTTAAACGAACACATCAACTGCTGTATATGTGTTCTAATAATCAGATCTTCTTGATGTAGTATATGTCCTTTGGCAATAGGTAAGGTGTTGTGTTCTAGCAAGTGATAATAAGCTTCTAGACCTTTGACATTTTGGGCAAAACTGTACCAACTATCACTTATGGCAGACATACCCAGCCCAATCATAACTTGGGTTTTACTCTCAGTATACCCCATAAAATTGCGGTGCAAATTTCCCTTTTGCTGGGCGGTATATAAGGCATCTGTAGGAAGGGCAAAGTGATCCATACCTATTTCTACATAGCCGTGGGCCAACAATAATTTCTTGCCTAGCTCGTATTGATCGCGTTTTTGATCTGGAGTAGGCAGGTCTTCGGTTTTAAAACCTCGTTGACCATTCCCTTTCATCCATGGTACATGAGCATAACTATAGTAGGCAATGCGATCGGGTTGAAGACTAATGGTTTTGTTTATAGTCTCCACTACATCGTTGGCCGTTTGAAAGGGTAGACCATAAATAATATCATGACCAACAGAGCGGTATCCAGCTTGTCGTGCCAATGTCGTTGCCTGTTTTACCTTGGCATAGGGTTGTATGCGATTAATCGCTTTTTGTACCCTAGCATTATAATCCTGAACACCATAACACACGCGCTCAAATCCGTGAGCAGCTAGTGTTTGTAAGTGTTCTAAGGTAGTATTATTGGGGTGTCCTTCAAAACTAAATTCACAGTGCTCGGCTTTTCTGGCAATGCCAAAAATGCCTCCCGTCAATAGGTCTAAATTTTCCGGACTAAAAAAGGTTGGTGTCCCACCACCCAAATGTAAGGACGATATGATAGGAGCGGCACCCAAAAGCTCTCGATAGAGGGTGAGCTCTTTGATAAGGGCGTTGATATACGGTTTTTCTACATTGTGATTTTTAGTAATCCGCTTTGTACACCCACAAAAAGTACACATAGATTCACAAAACGGTAGGTGTATATAAAGACTAATACCTTGAAGGTGATTGCTTTCGCGAAAGCTTTTTCTTAAACTCTCCTTCCATTTAGTGAGCGAAAACTGTGTCATATCCCAATAAGGTACCGTAGGATAACTTGTATATCTGGGGCCTGGGACGTTGTATTTGCTAATGAGTTGTACACACATAAACTTGATTTTTTTCAAAATTAGTTGGGCAATGACTATTAAATAATGACTTCTATCATACTTCATTGTAAAAGGTGTAACATTTGATCTTTATTAAGGTCATATAGAGGGTATTATAGGCTGTTTATTCAACAGGTAACCACAAATCCATTATCAAAGACTATAACATGAGTTTATCTATTACATCTGTACGCAGCTTTCTATTTATTCTAAGCTTCATATTTATTAGCCCCATGGCTTATGCTCAGTCAGAAATGACTCCCAAGGCCTGGGAAGAAGACATTCGATTTTTACAAAGCACAATTCATAAGGAGTATCCTTCTTTGTTTAAAAAAGTAAGTAAAACTCATTTTGACAATCAAGTCACCCAACTCATTACAGAGATTCCGAAGCTCGAAGACCATGAACTAAAGGTAGGAATAGGTCGTTTGGTTTCTCTATTTGAATATGGACATACCGATATAAGTTTTACCCAGGGCGTAGCTCCTTTTCACAAACTTCCCGTTAACCTCTATCATTTTAATGATGGAATTTTTATAGAAAGTACACACAAAGACCACCCTGGCGTAGTGGGAGCGCAAGTAATAGCTATAGCGGGTATCCCTATCCAAGAAGTGATAGATCGTGTACGCCCAATTATACCTGCCGAAAATGAGCAATACGCCAAAGGTTTTGGGCTCAATTATACCATTATTCCCGAAGTGCTTCACAGCCAAGGAGTGACTCCGGTATTAGAGAAAAACATCAGTATGAGTCTGCTCAAAGATGGACGCAAATTTGAGTATACCTTTCCAGCTGTAGCCTATGATAGTTTTAAAACGCGTTATAGTCTAAAGCCCAATAGTGATGACTGGATAGGTTCTAGAGAACTCGACCAGACACCCTATTATCTCAAAAATTTGGATCGAATCTATTATTATGAATATTTACCCGAGTATAAGACAGTATATCTGCGCCATAGTCAAATAGGTAATGATCCTAGTGCGAGGGTCGAGACTTTCTACACTGAAGTCTTCGAATTTATAGAAAATAACGAGGTAGATAAATTGGTGTTGGATGTGCGACTTAACGGTGGGGGAAATAATTATTTAAACAAACCGATTATTCAAGGACTTATCAAGGCCGAAAAAATAAATAAAGAGGGTAAATTCTTTGTAATCATAGGTAGACGTACCTTCTCGGCCTGTCAAAACCTAATCAACGAAATAGACACATATACCAATGCTATTTTTGTTGGAGAACCCAGTGCCGAGAATATTAATTTTTACGGCGATACACGTACAGTGATACTGCCTAATAGTGGCATACATGTTTTCTTATCTTTTGCCTGGTGGCAAGACAAGCCCCAATGGGAAAATGCAGATGCTACTGTGCCACATATAGCTGCCGATATGAGTTTTGAGCAATATAGAACCAATCAAGATCCTGTACTAGAGGCTGCTTTACACTATGACGGCAAAGATCTCATATTAGACCCAATGGGGTATTTGACCTCCTTGTTTATGAATGGGCAATTGGAGAAGGTAGCAAGTGAAGCCCGTCGCATGGCCAATGATCCAGCCTATCGGTTTGTAGATTTTGAGAAAAACTTTAACAGAGCAGGACTCAATATGTTGCAAGGCCCCAATAAGGAAGGAGCTATCATGGTGCTAGCTCTTAATACCGAATTGTATCCCGAATCACCCCAAGCTATGTTTAATTTGGCTAAGGCTTTTGAAGTTGTAAAGGATACTGAAAAGGCTAAACTTTTTTACCAAAAGGCATATGCCCTACAACCTCAGAGCAAACTAGGACAAGCCGCTAAAACAGCCATAGAGAAATTATCTAAATAACCCAAAACACCCATTAAAAAGAACTTTAGTAGAAAATGGCGTTCTTTGTAAGCAACTATGAATGTATTGACGCGATTTTTACTATCAGCTTTACTTTTATTAGGATGCCTTAAAACACTTGTGGCACAACAGGCTATCCTACCAGAGCAAGCATTAGCCCTTGATGATTCTTTAGAAATTGCGGTGCTAAGCGTGCATCATAAGCTTAGGCTAAAGAATAAGCAAATAGTAGTTTATAAAAATAAGCAGTATAGTCTTGATATAGACCTTAAGGCCCCTGCCCAAAAAGTCCATTCCCTTACCACAAGTACAGGAAAAAGCTATAGCCTTTATATTACCGAATTACCGCTTATTCAGATCACTAGTGAGCAAGAGATCGTCAATGAGCCCAAGCGCATGACACGCCTTAGCTATATGGGGGCAGACACCCTTGTAACAGCTTATGCTGGGGTAGAGTTGAGAGGGAGCAGTTCTTTGGTGTTTCCTAAAAAAACCTATGATCTCAATTTTTACACCGATCATACGGCTAGCA
Source organism: uncultured Flavobacteriaceae bacterium (assembly GCA_964549485.1). Taxonomy (GTDB): domain Bacteria; phylum Bacteroidota; class Bacteroidia; order Flavobacteriales; family Flavobacteriaceae; genus Dokdonia. The sequence goes on along the minus strand of CAZJWI010000057.1, from coordinate 3,264 downwards.
AAAATTTGGATATATCGCTTGCTGAAATGCGCAAAGATGATGACTGGATTCTAGATGCCATTCACAACGAGCCCCTGCGAATGCGATCTTATTTATCTTATGGAATATGGAATCAAATACACCGTCCTCATTATCTAAACAAAGAACCAAGGGCCAAAGCAGGAGCGAGGGTTACCTATGCCGAAGTATTTCTTAACGGGCGGTATAAAGGTCTGTATCTACTCTCAGAACAGGTAGATCGTAAATTGTTGCGTTTAAAAAAGGAAAAATCCAATCGTATTCGGGGTGAGCTTTTTCAGGGTGCTCGTTACCTAGGTGGCGTTACCTTTGATTCTTTACCTCAGAAAAAGAATTACCTACCATTTTGGGGTGGTTATGATATCAAGTACCCCATGCCCAATAATACACCCTGGGACAATATCTACGACTTTACAGATTTTGTGATCTCCAGCGACGATACCACATTTGCAAATGCTATCTCAGACCAGTTTGTATTAGACAATGCCATAGATTATTTTCTCTTTATCAATGCCTTACGAGCTCCAGATAATTTGGGAAAAAATCTCTATGTGGCGCGCTACGATCACAAAAGCCCTTATTTTTATGTGCCTTGGGATCTCGATGGCAGTTTTGGTACCATTTTTAATGGGAAACGCATCCCCACTACAGACGATTTTTTGACCAATGGTTTGTTGCGAAGATTGCTAGCGATTAACCCTCAGGAATTTGTATCGCGTTTTCAGGCACGTTGGACCGAGTTGCGACAGTCGGTCTTGAGTGAGGCAAGCTTGCTCCAAAAACAGCAAAGCACATATACCTACTTGTTGTCGCACAAAATCTATCAGCGCGAACAAAAGGCATGGCCAGAGCTCGTTTACCAGAAAGAAGGCCTTAAGTATATGCAACAATGGACAAGTGATAGACTCACTTTTTTAGATCGCTATATTACCCAATTGACTAGCCAGCCACCTAAAGCCAAAGAGTAGGTGAGTGGGGGTGTGGGGCCAGTAAGTATAGAAGCGTACCAACATGAATATTGTTATAACAAAGAACACTCGCCTAGGAAAATTAACCCTTGATTGAAAAATAGCATATTGTTCCTTGTAGTGGGAAATTAGCTGATTAGTGAGGGTGACCCTACAAAAATTCTGTAACGGAATTATCAAGAGACTTTAATTTAAAAGATGGATGTTGTAATTTGAATAATTTATTCAAGGTTTATGAAATTATTTAGACGCTTTCGCGAAAGCGTAATTCCGGGAAATGGATTGAGAAAATACCTAGTATATGCCATAGGCGAGATCGTACTTGTCGTGATCGGAATACTCATTGCCGTTGCGATTAATAACGTTAATATAAATAGTCAAAAACGTGCAGAGGCCTTACAGACCGCCAAAAGGGTATTACAACAAGTAAAGATTGATACCAGCGAAATTAAAAGCGTATTACGCGAATGGGATATCATTGATAAATCTATAGATACCGTTTTGGTTTATACCAAACCTGACGAACCTATAGCCAAGTGTCGTAGTTGTACTGGTCTTATAATTCAGTTTAGACTGCCCAATTTGAGTACTCAGGTCGAGAATATGTTGGAAAGACAGCCTCTAGAAGACAATGATTTAGGATTAGCTTTAAATAGTATACAGCAAGCTTACAGGGGTTTCGCTAAAGTAAACAGCATTTACGAAGAAGTAACCACCGAAACACTTACAGAGAATCTTAAGTATCTGAAAAACAATTACGACTGGTTTGCACGATTTAGTACACAAGGACAATGCGGCCTAGAATGTCAGGATTATTTTAAAAATAGTCCCGACTTTAGAAACCGGGTAGCATATATTTATTTAATACTCTACAATTCGTACTACGGCGATCTCGAAATGTTTCTAGAAGATATCGAAGATGATATAGTGCAACTAGAAGAAACTATTATAAAAGAAGAGCAGTGATTAGCAGAATATTTTATTGAGTATTTGAAATATTCTATTTTACATAATATAAATTATAGTTCACACCGTAGTAAATCAACGCATACGTAGTATTTTACATAATTGCAGCTATGACGCCTTTAGGCTCATAGCGTCAGCAGTTATGTAAAAGTTGATTTACGGGTGGCTTGTTAGTATGATAATTAGCATTGGAATTTTTAAATATAGAGCTTTAAATATGACGCCTTTAGGCTCATAGCGTCAGCGGTTATGTAAAAGTTGATTTATGGGTGGTTTGTTATAACAGTTTTAACAATATGCCTTGGCTTGTCCATATCAAAAAAAACTATACCTTTTTACTATTAATTATAATCCTAGTATTCGGGGTAATTTCTGCAAGATTTTTTTCTACAACAATCTCGTAAGGTTTCTGCAAGAGTATAAAATTTTCCCTGGCTCACATCCACACTCAAAAATTTAAATGAACTTGCTAATTACAGAACTCTGATTAAAAATTTTTGATTTGAGAGTTTAAATAACCTTAGAGCTAGATTTGAAAATTACGATTACAAACAACTCATAATGATTATCTTTTTTCCTTGATGAAAAAAGAAACAAAAAAATCAAGGCTGGAACAAAACACTAGAATCAATGTACGCAAATCAATCTATATTTTAGAAATCAGGCTCACTGTCAAAATCATTTTTTATTGCGATTATAATTTGAGTCGTTTAGAATGCACACTGCTAAGGATCTAAAATATGAACGATTGTTTTCCTATTGATTGGCTAGTGTTTTGTAAGGCCGAATCCTGGTTTAATTATGTTCTTAGATAAATTGACCTTCAGGTCTGAAACAGACTAATCCTGCAACTCTTGATGGTTAAAAATTAGCCTTGATTGGTGCATTATGTCATTTAAAGCAGCCTATATTAATGCTTCAGCGGTGTGACATCTTTCTTTTTCCTTGATACGGCGAAGTATACTATGAGCGAGACTGTGTGGCTAGGAAACAAAACATCAAGGCTGCAAAAAGCTTTGGAAATAGGGCTGAAATATAAAGGTCTGGTAGTCCTTTATATACAAGAGCCAACTGGTGTGCTGGAGTCGCTCGCTACACTTTAGAAAGTCTTTGTTAGTCTAAGGATAGCTTTGAAAAAGTCTTAAACCTCAATTATTTACAGATCATTTTGGTATAATTCTCAAAAGCGCTTAACGCTCAACTCCCCTATAGTTTTACCAAAGTTTTCTGAGGCCACTAAATTCAAATTTGTGGAAATAATATTTGATTTTCTATCATTGAAATCCCTTGAGACATTGCCATATTAAGCTTT
>CAZJWI010000056.1:0-2755 GCA_964549485.1 uncultured Flavobacteriaceae bacterium | reverse complement strand
CTTAATTACACCTTCCCAGGTTTCTTCTTCTTCGATGTCGCGATAAATCCTATTTTCAATAAAAATCCGCTCCAGTGAGGCATAATGCCATTGGTTTTCGAACTCACCCAATTGAATTTCCAGCTCGCTTTTAAGCAAATCTTTGGTACGATCTGTAGACCGTCTCAGCATGTCTGTCACCCCGATAAAAAGAGGACTATTGTCTTCGATAACACAGCCCAATGGAGAAATCGAAGTTTCACAATTGGTAAAAGCAAATAAGGCATCAATGGTTTTATCTGGCGAAATACCCGATGGCAAATGCACTAATATTTCTACATCTGCAGAGGTATTGTCTTCGATCTTTTTAATTTTAATCTTGCCTTTTTCATTGGCCTTTAAAATCGAATCAATCAACGAGCCAGTGGTTTGCCCAAAGGGAACCTCAGTAATGACCAAAGTATTTTTATCTTGCTGGCTAATACGAGCTCTAATCCGCACTTTGCCGCCACGCATGCCGTCGTTATAGTTAGAAAAATCGGCAATACCAGCGGTTGGAAAATCTGGGAGCAAATTAAATCGCTTTCCTTTCAAATGCTTGATCGATGCGTCGATTAACTCTATAAAATTGTGAGGTAAAATTTTGGTACTCAATCCAACGGCAATACCTTCTGCACCTTGCGCCAAGAGCAAGGGAAACATCACGGGTAGATTTATGGGCTCTTTTTTACGCCCGTCATAAGAGGCTTGCCAATCTGTAATTTTGGGATTGTATACCACATCGAGGGCAAATTTGGAAAGTCGTGCCTCGATATATCGTGAAGCTGCAGCCCGGTCACCGGTGAGAATGTTACCCCAGTTACCCTGAGTGTCAATAAGCAGGTCTTTCTGACCTATTTGCACCATAGCATCCCCTATACTCGCGTCTCCATGTGGGTGATACTGCATGGTATGTCCCACTACATTGGCCACTTTGTTGTAGCGCCCGTCGTCCAACTCCTTTAAAGAGTGCATGATACGACGTTGCACAGGCTTAAAACCATCTTCTATAGCCGGTACGGCACGCTCCAAAATTACATAGGAAGCATAGTCCAAAAACCAATCTTTGAACATACCCGTAACCCGAGTAATAGTCTCTCCGCCCCCTTCACTTGGAGCTGTGCTATTTGGATCGTCTAAATGTTGCTCTTCGTTGTGCTCGTTTATTTCTTCACTCATAATCGCTTCCGCTGGAAGTTAGTGTGTTTATAATTAGAACTAGGGTTTACAATTCGTCTACTCTGTCCAATTCTACCTTTAAGTTTTCAATAATAAATTTTTGACGGTCGGGGGTGTTTTTACCCATATAAAAAGATAAAAGTTCTTCGATCATCATCGCCTTATCTAGCATAACAGGAGCCAATCTGATGTCTTCACCAATAAAGAACTTAAACTCATCGGGTGATATCTCTCCCAATCCCTTAAAACGAGTAATTTCTGGTTTGGAACCAAGTTTCTGCATGGCATCTAGACGTTCCTGTTCACTGTAGCAGTAAATGGTTTCTTTTTTGTTACGGACTCTAAATAGCGGCGTTTCCAAGATATACAGGTGGCCTTCTTTGATCAACTCTGGAAAAAACTGCAAAAAGAAGGTAATGAGTAGCAAGCGTATGTGCATACCATCTACATCGGCATCTGTCGCAATAACGATGTGATTGTAACGCAGGTCTTCTATGGACTCTTCAATATTTAGCGCTGCTTGTAGAAGATTAAATTCTTCATTTTCGTAAACGATCTTTTTGGTAAGACCATAGCTGTTCAAGGGTTTTCCTTTTAAACTAAAAACCGCCTGAGTGTTGACATCTCTTGACTTGGTGATCGATCCACTTGCAGAGTCTCCCTCGGTAATAAAAAGGGTGGATTCTAAATTGCGTTCCTTTTTGCTATCGGTAAGATGAATACGACAGTCACGTAATTTTTTATTGTGAAGACTGGCTTTCTTTGCGCGATCCTTGGCCAATTTTCGAATACCCGATAATTCCTTTCGCTCTCTTTCGGCTTGTAATATCTTGCGTTGCAAAACATCGGCATGCTCCGGATTCTTGTGTAAGAAATTATCCAGGGCCGTCTTTAAAAAATCATTGATATAGGTGCGCACCGTTGGCAGGTCACCTCCCATATCGGTACTACCGAGTTTTGTTTTGGTCTGTGATTCAAAGACCGGTTCCATCACCTTGATACTAATAGCAGATACAATAGATTTTCTGATATCAGAGGCCTCGTAATTTTTCCCGTAAAACTCGCGTATAGTCCGTACCACGCTTTCGCGAAAAGCGGCTTGATGGGTACCTCCTTGGGTCGTATTTTGACCATTGACAAAGGAGTGATACTCTTCTGAGTATTGTGTTTTACTGTGGGTCATTGCCACTTCGATATCATCACCTCTTAAGTGGATGATGTCGTATAAACGATCGCCTTCTGCGATACTTTCTGCCAATAAGTCCTTTAAACCATTTTCGGAAAAAAACTTCTCTCCATTAAAAATGATTGTTAGCCCAGGATTGAGATAGACATAATTTTTTAATAAGCGTTCCACATACTCTGAGCGAAACTTCAAATTTTTAAAGATCTGCTCGTCAGGGATAAAGGTGACTTTGGTACCTCGACGTCTGGAGGTTTCTTCGAGTAGCTCCTTACCGGTTAATACACCTCTTTCAAACTCTGCAGATGCCGATTTACCTTCTCGGGTTGACTCTACTCGAAAATAGCTAGAAAGTGCATTTACTGCTTTAGTACC
>CAZJWI010000055.1:0-11517 GCA_964549485.1 uncultured Flavobacteriaceae bacterium | reverse complement strand
AGATCGTATGCTAGCGGTGGTATTCTTCGCCTTTGTTACCATTTTCTTCTGGGCAATCTTTGAGCAAGCTCCGAGTTCGTTGACCATTTTTGCCCGAGATTATACCGATAGAATCTTAGAAGGAAACTCGGCCATGATATTTAAAGTGGTGGATGCCCTAATGACTATCGTCCCCCTAGTAGTCATAACATGGGTATTGATCAAACTATTTAAAAACACCTTTAAACGCTACAGTCTGGCCAATATCATTCTGGCCTTGAGTTTTGTAATAATCTGGTATATCGCCTTGTACCGACTATGGGATAAATTTAATCAAGACATTGCCGAAATTGATGCATCATGGTTCGGGGTTTTAAATTCACTATTTATCATTACCCTTGCCCCATTGTTTTCAAAATGGTGGGAGAGTAAGTACAATCCAAATGCCAATATGAAATACGCCATCGGTATGGTGTTATTGGGTATAGGGATGGCTTGTGTGGCCATTGGTTCTGCAGATATACCCGTAGGTGCAAAGACAGCTTCTGTAAGCATGATATGGCTAGTATTGGTGTACTTTTTCCACACTATGGGAGAGTTGTGTATTTCTCCAGTTGCCCTGTCTTACGTTAGTAAATTGGTGCCGGGAAGAATGATTGCTATGATGTTTGGTATTTGGTACTTGGCCGTAGCTATAGGTATGAAATTGGCAGGTGTTTTTGGAGAGTACTCTGAAAGTCTGGCCCAAACAGAAGGATTGAGTTATTTTTTCTGGTTACTCACTGCGATTGCAGTAGGCCTAGGTGTGCTCTCGGCGGCTTTATATCCTGCGATAAAAAAGCTCATGCACGGAGTGCGATAGGAAATACGATAGCACACAAAACAACGTTTCTACCTTTGGAACGTTTTTTGTTTGTAAGACAATCGCAAATATCTCGACTTTAAGTTAATGATCCCTATGAAAAGAATTATACTGCTACTTGTGATGAGTGTTTTCGCACAAAGCCATGCGCAAATAAACTGGATGAGTTTTGAAGAGGCGCTTGCGGCTCAGGCAGAAAACCCAAAAAAAATAATAGTAGACGTTTACACCAATTGGTGTGGCCCCTGCAAACTGTTGGATAGAAATACCTTCCAAAATGAGCAGGTAGCTAGCTTTATCAATGATAACTACTATGCTGTAAAGTTTAATGCCGAAGGTCCAACACCTATTAATTATAGAGGTCAGGCTTTTACTAATCCTGGCTATGATCCCAATAGAAAAGGTCGCAATAGCCAGCATGAATTTGCAGCGGCTATGAAAATTAGAGGATATCCGAGTATTGTTTTTTTTGATGAAGACACCAACTTTATTCAACCAGTTGTGGGTTATAAAACGCCACGTCAATTAGAGATTTATTTAAAAATGATTTCTAATGACGATTACAAAGAATTGACCACTGTCGAAAAATGGCAAGAGTATCAAGAGAATTTTGAATACAGTTTTCAATAGAAGCAAAGTTTATTTCAGCATATAGGCGCCTTCTTCATAGGTGCTATGAAACTTAATCTTACGATTCTTACAGGTTTTTCTCCATCTTGCTACATAGGATTTATAGTTACTGCCATCGGCGATTAGGGTTACTTTAGTGTATTTAGTAAGTAAACGCTCTAAGTTGATCTTAGGTGATTGCGTAAGCAAAATAACATCTGGAGTAAAATCCTTTATATCGTATACGGCAAGGCTATCTACAATTAGTAATCTTTTGTTATTAACGCTATATACAGCTTGTAAACTATCTTGAGCCAATCGCTCTACCGGTACCGCAGAAAGATAGTTGGATACTATGGCGTTGTTTGTGAGCTCAACATTGTCTTGATTATGATGAAGTTCTAACTTCTTTTGATCATATACTAACAATTGTGATCCCCTTTTGATATTTGTAATGGCTATATGGGAATCAGGAACATGTGTTTGTGCTATAAATAGAGAGCAGCTCAATAAAAGACTTGCTATTAGACAGCTTAGAAGTTTTGGGTAACTGTACTTTTGTAAACACAACCCAAGGGTGTAAATACACAAATAGCTAGCAAGCATCGCTCCTAATGAAAGACGAATATTTTGCCATACAAAATCATCCTGGCGAGCTACCCAGGCAATAAATTGATTCATTAACTCTATGACCGTGCCAAATAGGTTGACAACCAATGACGGTAGCATGTCTATAGCGCTTAAGAGTACTACAACAATCCCTAGCATCAAAATCACACCTAAACATGGTAAAACAACGAGATTGGACAGTAAAAAAAGCCCAGGAAATTGATGGAAATAATAGAGACTTAATGGTAATACAGCTAGCTGTGCCGCCAGGGTTACCGATATGGTATTTGATATAAATCGCAATAGACCATATCGAGACTTAAATAGGGCAGAAAGCCAAGGTTGAATCCAGAGGATACCAGTGACGGCTAGATAACTCAATTGGAATCCTACTTGATATAGCAATGATGGGTCAATCAGTAGGAGTAAAAATGCCGAATATAACAGCGCATTGGCCGTTTGATTTTGTCCACCTACATTACGACCAATTTCCATAAAACTAAACATAGTTGCTGCCCGCAATACAGAGGCAGAACCACCAGTAAATAAAGCAAAGGCCCATATACAGGCAATGATGATACCAGAGCGCCAATAGCGCCACCGATAGGCATAAATAAAACGAGTCAGTCTACGCAATACCCACAATACAATCCCTATGTGTAATCCTGAAACTGCCAGAATATGAATCATACCAGCCTCGACATAAGCGTTGCGCAGATCATCCGATATTCTTGTCCGATCTCCAAGTACGAGCGCTTCAATTGTTTGACGTTGTTGCGAAGAAAAGGAGTAAGATTGTAGTCTGCGTTTTATGCTTTCGCGAAAGCGTGAGAGTCTAAAAAATAGGTTGGAAGACATCTTTGTTAAAGGACGTACTTCTTCACAGTTTACAGTAAACTGTGCATAAACATATTTTGTTTGGAGATAGGCCGCATAATCAAATTGATACGGCTGTCTCGTCTTGGGCAAAGGTTTTAGATCACTGTGTATAGCGAGAAAATCTCCAGCATAAAACCTAGCGGTGCCGTTTTTTTGCGAGATTGTCAAAAGCACCCTTCCTTGGATGCGGCGTTGATTGACGGTAGCGAGATCGGCGATATATCGGGTACTCCAGGCATTAGGCTTGAGCACTTCTCTTATCATTACCACATAAAGCTGTTCACCCATTGGTCGTTCTAATAAATAATGATCTGCTTTTGTAGTTGGATCATGGAAGGACGATAGCAGCATGCCCATGGCTACACCTTGTACGAATAAAAGAATACCAAACCCAGCGGGTAGCCATTTGTAGCAAATGGCTAGCAGATGCAGCAAGACCAACCCTAAAAAGGTTATAGAAGTGATGCGTAGGCTAATAGTAAAGCTCGCCGGATACAAAGCGTGTACAATTAAGCCTGATACCAGACCAAGAGCAATTTTAAGGATAATCAGATTTAAACGCAGCATTAGCAACTCCTATGCTAAGGCATTGGGCAGGGAGTCTTTGACGTAAAGGTAGAAAATATACAGGCGTTTAGATCATCCTTCTTGCCTGTACGAAAGCATTTTTCCAATAAGTATTGGTTAAGGAGGAGGTGATGACCCCTTTTGAGGTCGAGGCGTGAATAAAGAATATTTCATCGGCTACTACCTTGGTCACCAGCCCTACATGATTGATGCGTTTACTGTTTTTGTTTGTCCTAAAAAAGACGAGATCTCCTTTTTTTACCTCTCTTCTTTTGAGGGGTTTTCCTCTGGTGGCCATCTCTCTAGAAATACGTGGTAGAACAATCTGTTCTCGCTGAAAGGCAATATATACAAGGCCTGAGCAATCCATACCTTTGCGAGTGGTACCACCAAATTTATAAGGGGTGCCTGCAAAGGATTGGGCTTGTTGTACAATGCGATCCGTTTTATTGGGGGCTGGTTCTTTGTATCTAGTCTTAGTACTTCTACAAGATGTGAGCAACAACAAAGCAAAAAGTAAGGATAGAAACTGTTTCATAGATGGAGCGTATCACCTTACAAATATGCGCTTTTCTGACTTAACCTAAAAGTACCGAAGATTTGTAAATGACTATAGGCATATTTATAAATTAACCTTTCTTGCTACTTGCAGTTCTATTGACAATGAGTTGTGCTGTCTTTTTACTCGCACCTTTGCCTCCTAAGGCTTTTTCTAAATCGTAATAATCCAAAAAGAGGGTTGCTCTGTGATATTGGTCCAAAATCTGATTGAGTCCAGCCTTGAGCGTTTTAGTGTTAAATTCGTGCTGAATCAACTCGGTAACGACCTCTCTGTCCATAATGAGATTCACTAAAGAAATATACTTGAGCTTTATGATGCGTTTGGCAATGGTGTATGAGATAGCATTGCCCTTATAACACACCACCTGAGGCACTTTAAAAAGCGCCGTTTCTAAAGTAGCTGTGCCCGAAGTGACTAGTGCGGCATTGGCAAAACTCAAGATGTCATAGGTGCGATTCATAATCAGTTTTACGGGATATTCTTTCAAAAATGGAGCGTAGAACTCGGCATCTTGACTGGGGGCACCTGCAATCACAAACTGATAGTCTGGGTAGTCTTTAATAACCGAGAGCATCACGCTAAGCATCGCCTTTATTTCTTGTTTGCGACTTCCAGGAAGTAAGGCAATTAAAGGTCTGCTATCAAGGTCATACTTTTTGGCAAAGGCCACTGGATCGGCTTGATCTCTTTGTGCAATGGCATCTAGGAGTGGGTGACCCACAAAGTCAACCGTATAGTCGTATTTTTCATAAAAATTAGCCACAAAGGGGAGGATCACATACATATGGTCTATGGTCGCCTTAATCGTATGTACCCGTTTGGCCCTTGACGCCCATACCTGTGGGCTGATGTAGTAATGTGTTAAATATCCTTTGGGTTTGGCCCATTTGGCGATTCGCAAATTAAAGCCAGAATTATCTATAAATATCAGCGCATCTGGTGCAAACGCACTTATATCCTTTTTACAAGCTTTGATAAATCCAAAAATGGTTCGCAAGTTTTGAATTACCTCAAAAAAGCCCATAAAGGCTCGCTCGCGATAATGTGACACTAAGGTTCCTCCTACAGCTTGCATAAGGTCACCACCCCAAAACCGAATGTCGGCCTTAGGGTCCTCTTTGTACAGCGCCTTCATAAGATGCGATCCATGAAGATCACCGCTAGCTTCTCCTGCAAGTATGTAATATTTCACTTTAAACGAATTTTCTAATCATTACTGCAATCCCTATAACCACAGTCGCTAACAGGACGCCTCGCGCTCTGTAATCCTGCTTTTTTCGGATATAGACAAAAAAGGCGGCTAGATTGAGCACCGCACCTAGGGTTACAATTTTTCCAAAGTATCCTTCGGTCATAGATTGTTGCAAAGTAGCTTCTATGTCTTTGTCAGAAAAGGCGAGGATGTAGAGATAAACACCTAGCAAATTTGCCATGACTCCTGTGATAAATCCTATAATAAGTTCTCTTTTCATTTTAATGGCTTCATAGTGGTAAAGGTAATTAAGTCTGTATGCGCTTTCGCGAAAGCGTAACAAGAAACATCCTATGCCTAAGTTAAATCCCAATTATTTAATTCTTGAATAAAATGATGAGCGGTAAGGTCAAATTGAACAGGTACTACAGTGACATATCCGTTTTTTAAGGCCCACTCATCGGTATCTTCTCCTTTGTCGTGATTGACAAATTCACCAGAGAGCCAGTAATAGTCTCTCCCCATAGGATTGGTGCGTTTGTCAAAGTTTTCGACCCACATGGCTTTGGCCTGTCGGCACACTTTGACGCCTTTGATAGCATCCTTTTTAAGTTTAGGAATATTCACATTAAGCACTATGCCTTTGGGCAAACCGTTCTCTAAAACTTGTTTTGTAATAGATCGAACAAAACTTTTACAGGCTTCAAAATCTGCGTTTAGACTATAGTCTAACAAGGAAAAGCCGATGGCAGGAATCCCTTCTACTCCAGCTTCTACAGCGGCACTCATCGTTCCACTATAAATTACATTAATTGAAGAGTTACTTCCGTGATTAATACCGCTCACACAAATATCTGGTTTGCGATTAAGAATTTCTCTATTGGCCAACTTTACACAGTCTACGGGAGTACCCGAACAACTGTATTCTTTGTGGGTGGCATCAGGATCGATCACTACTGTGTCACAAAATAGGGTGCTGTTAATTGTGATGGCATGTCCCATAGCGCTTTGAGGGCTGTCTGGAGCAACCACTACAACTTCTCCCAATTCTAACATGACCTCTATCAAGGTACGTATGCCTGGGGCAGTAATGCCGTCATCATTTGTAATGAGTATAAGTGGTTTTTTGGCCATAAGCTTCATTGGTTTCTCTCCACGAAAATACGTAAATTGTACGGCATTAAATGCTGTGCATGTTTAACAAAATATTACCAGCCCAGAGTATTTTATGGCACAATTTTTAATGTAAATTGCTGTTTAGATGAAGATAAAACTTGCTTTTATGAAGAGGAACTTAAAATTAATTGCACTAGCACTATTATTCTCGGTGGCCAGCTGCAGTTTTACGACCAAAAATTTTGACGATCCAGACAAGGATAAATTACTATTAGATCTTATTACCTATGTATTAGAACGCGGTCATTATGATGCCCGTGATATGGATGATGCATTTTCTGAGGCCGTCTTTGACGATTATCTCGATGCCTTAGATCCCTTTAGACGGGTGTTGCTACAAAAAGATGTTGATGAGTTTTCTAAGTATCGTACCGAGCTTGACGATATGATAAAAGCCAAAGACCTCACCTTTTTTAATTTGACTTACGATCGCTATCAGCAACGCCTAGATGAGGCAGTTGAAATTCAAAAAGACGTGCTCAAAAAAGCCTTTGATTTTACTGAAGATGAAGTAATTAATACGGATTATGAGAAATTGCCATTTGCCAAGAATAAGCGCGAATTAAAAGATCGATGGAGACAACAACTCAAGTTGAGTGCTATCGGTAATTTTTACGATTACAAAGAAGCGCAGCAGCGACAAGCCGAGGCAGATAAAGATCAGGAGGACGATGAAGAACAAACCACAGACGAGCTAGCCGAAGAAGTGGCTAATATGACCGATCAGGAGTTGGAAGAAAAAGCCCGTAACCAAGTTGCCGAAAATATGAGTGAATTTTTCGAATTCACTTATGAGTTAGAACGCAAGGATTATTTTGCCCAATTTCTAAACGCCGTAGTCGAAGAGTTTGATCCTCATACTTTATATTTTCCGCCAGTGGCCAAAGATCGTTTTGACCAGCAAATGAGTGGTCAATTTCAGGGTATTGGCGCTCGCTTACAAAAAAAGAATAGTGAAGTATTAGTTACTGAGATTATTTCTGGTGGTCCAGCATGGAGACAAGAAGAACTTCAAGAAGGTGATATCATCATGAAGGTTGCTCAAGAAGACGATGCAGAGCCTACAAGTATTGTTGGGATGCGTCTTAATGATGCGATTAAACTGATCAAAGGCCCAAAGGGTACTGATGTTACTTTAACTGTGCGAAGAAAACTCGATGGAAGTACTCAGGATATTACTATTACACGTGATATCGTAGAGCTCGAAGAGGTGTATGCCAAGTCTGCTTTTGTTGAAAAGGACGATAAGAAATTTGGGGTGATCAATCTTCCTAAATTTTATTTTGACATGCGCAATTATAAAGAGCGTAACGCCGCTTCCGATTTAAAGAAAGAAATAGAGCGTCTTAAAAAACAGGATGTAGAAGGGCTGGTGATTGATTTGAGAAATAACGGTGGTGGATCATTAAAGACGGTAGTCGATATCGCAGGACTTTTTATTAAAGAAGGCCCAGTGGTACAAGTTGCCTCCAATGGAGATACTCCAGAAATTTTGGTTGACGAAGATAAATCGGTATTGTGGGATGGACCCTTGGTGATTTTGGTTAACGAAATATCAGCCTCGGCTAGTGAGATACTTGCTGCTGCTATGCAAGATTACAAACGAGCCATAATCATTGGAAGTAAGCAAACCTATGGTAAAGGAACCGTTCAAAATGTAGTCGATCTCAACCGCTGGTTGCGCAAGAATGACTATGGTGATATGGGAGCTTTAAAAGTGACCACTCAGAAATTTTATCGAGTCAACGGAGGATCTACTCAATTAGAAGGTGTTAAGAGTGATGTTGTGGTGCCAGACCGTTACAGCTATATTGATGTTGGAGAAAAGGATCAGGAAAACCCACTGCCTTGGGATAAAATCAAACCTGCCGATTACGAAATTTGGGATGGTTATATCGATTTTGACAAAACCATTCAAAGCAGTAAAGAACGCATGAGTAAAAGCGAGCAATTGCAACTTATTGACGAGTATGCCAAATGGCTTAAAGAGCGACGTGACGACAATACATGGCCTTTGAGTTATCAAGGATATAAGGAGCGAGTGACCAAGAGTGAAGCCTTTGCCAAGCGATTTGATGCGATCAATGAATTTGATACAGGCTTAAGTTATAAATCGCTACCGTATGAAGAGGCGCTCTTTAAGCAGGACACCGTTTTACAAGAAAAACGAGAGCGATGGCACAAAAGCCTAGCCAAAGATGTCTATGTAGAAGAAGCCATCAATGTGCTAAGAGACTTAAAAATTAACAATATTAGACAGTCAAATATCGCTGCAATAAAAGACTAATATATGGCGCAATCGCCTAAGTCATTATCTCAATTGGCGCTCCAAAAGTTCAAGAAGAATTTTTGGGGCGTTTTGAGTTTGGGGGTGATTTTGCTTGTAGGGCTGTTGGCACTTTTTGCATATGCAATTGCTCCAGACAATAGCCAGAATGCCAATCAAATGCACATTTCTATTCATTCTAAACCACCAGGTTTTGAAGTGGATATGCTTACCATACCTTCAGATTTGAAGTATGATCAATCCGTTTTAGAAGCCATATTTTTTGGTAAAAAAAATTCTGACACAGAAATTCCGGTCGCTTCGTATGCTATTGAAAACGGGGTGTTGACCTATACACCTTACACAGGAGAAGATGTTGAGGGTATATCAAAACAGCTCAGGGTAGCGCAAGGCAAAGCATCGAGCTCAGGAGAATTGATGGCCGAAGCGGAGCTGGGCGTACAGGTTGACATTGATAGGCGCACCTTTTACCTGGGTACAGATCGCTACGGACGCGACCTACTTAGCCGAATGCTTGTTGGGGCACGAATTTCCTTCTCTATAGGATTTGTAGCTGTATTAATCTCTTTGTTGATTGGGGTTTTTATGGGTGCCATGGCGGGCTATTTTGGGGGTTGGATTGATCGCAGTATTATGTGGATCATCAACGTGACTTGGTCTATACCAACGCTATTATTGGTCATAGCTATAACACTGGCATTGGGGAAAGGATTTTGGCAGGTTTTTATCGCTGTAGGACTCACGATGTGGGTGGAAGTTGCCAGGGTAGTACGCGGTCAGGTTATGGGGGTCAAACAAATGCAATATGTTACTGCTGCGCGGGCACTGGGATACTCAGATGGGCGTATTATATTTAAACACATATTACCCAATATCGTTGCACCACTTATCGTGATCTCGGCGGCCAATTTTGCTGGAGCTATACTCATAGAAAGTGGTTTGAGCTTTTTAGGGATTGGAGCTCAGCCTCCAATGCCTAGTTGGGGAGCCATGATCAAAGATCATTATAGTTATATCATTTTAGGCAAACCCTTTTTAGCTTTGATCCCTGGTCTGGCCATTATGACCTTAGTGATGGCCTTTATGTTAATGGGTAATGCGCTAAGAGACGCCCTAGACGTTAAGGGCTAAGCAAATCACGGGTATTAGAACTTATTTTGGTTTGTTAGCTGTCCTATAATCGCTTACTTTGCGTGCATATCCTACGCCTATGAAACGAAAGCATCTTTATCCCGTATTGGTCTTGCTTCTAACCTTAGCTTTTTTGTTTTTCGAAAAGTATATCAACAAAAAACTAGATGCTCCTACAATCGAAGCGGGGGCCACTGTAAAAACGCATACCAATACGTATTTCCTTCCTACCTCAACCACAGCTCAGGTAGTACATCACAATTATTATTCTTTGAGTTATAGCGAAACTCATGAACAGGCAGAATGGGTTGCCTATGAATTAAAAAAATCACAGGTTCAGAACCGTAATTATGAGCGGCCTTATTTTGAAGTGGATGATGCTGTGGCAACACGAAGCGCGCATTGGAAAAATTATAAAAATTCTGGATATGACCGTGGGCATCTATGTCCTGCTGCCGATCGAGAATTTGATTTGCAGGCGTATCAAGAAACGTTTTTGACCAGTAATATTAGTCCACAGAGACATGAATTTAATGCAGGAATATGGAATAGATTAGAACAACAGGTGAGACGATGGGCAAAGCGCTATGACGGTGTCTTTGTGGTCACTGGAGGTGTACTTTCCGATCGCATAGGGGTTATAGGTGAAGAAGCTGTCACAGTGCCAGAATCTTTTTATAAAATTGTTTATGATCAAAGTGGAAATACCCCCAAAATGATAGGTTTCTTAATCAATCACACGCCGTCAGATAAACCATTGACGCAATATGTGACTGCAATAGATCAGATTGAAAAACTCACTGGCATCGATTTTTTCCCTCAATTGGAGGATTCTTTAGAAAATCAATTGGAAGCTAAGCCTAATCCTGAAGCTTGGGCTTTTTAAATCTATAGCTATTACATTCCCGTTCTAATAGCCTCAACAGGATCTAGACGCGAGGCTCCAATAGCAGGTATGATGCCCGCAAAAACTCCAATAAAAAAGGTAACAGATATACCCAAAACAATATTGGCAAAAGAAAGGACGAAATTAAAATCATCAAATTGCGAACTGAGCAGCAGCGTTACAAGCCACACTAGAAATAGTCCTATCAATCCGCCAAAAACAGACAGTAAGATAGACTCAAATAAGAATTGGAGCAATATAAACTTGCGTTTGGCTCCCAGAGCTTTTTGGATACCAATCAGATTGGTTCTTTCTTTTACCGAAACAAACATGATGTTGGCAATCCCAAAACCGCCTACCAATAGAGAAAAGCCTCCTATGAGCCATCCTATAGTGGTCAATACACCAATTACTTCTTCTATGGCCGAAGCAAAACCTTTGAGCTGATTGATAAAGAAATTGCTAGTCTCTCCAGCTTTTATACCGCGATTTTGTCTAATTTTTTGTTCGGCTGTGGCGTAGAATTCGTCATAATCTACGTCGGGTTCGGGAAGTAGTGTTAGCGTTGGGAAGGTACTTCTGTTGTTGTCTCCATAGATACGGCGCACTATATTTACAGGAATAATAACCGCTTCATCTTTTGAAGGTCCGAGTACTCCTTCACCTTGTCTTTCGAGCACCCCAATAACAGTAAATTTGCGGCTCAAAAATTTAATTTTCTTACCCAGAGCGCTCACCCCTTCTCCAAAGAGTTGCTTTTTTAATACACTTCCAATTA
>CAZJWI010000054.1:0-7370 GCA_964549485.1 uncultured Flavobacteriaceae bacterium | reverse complement strand
CAAAGAGAAAATGCAAAATTTGTAAACGCACTTCATAACGAGTGCGTGTATTGAGGTAGGAGCAAATACGAGATGCAGAAACTTCTCTGCTTTTGACCACATCATTAAAAGTTCTAAAGGTTGCATTGGCGCGTTCTTTGCCATAAGCCCGTACAAAATACTGACGAGCGTAATCTAGCTCGTTTTGACTAACCGTTCCATCTGCCTTAATCACGATAGAGGCAAGAGACAATAAATTGAGTTCAAAGTCTCCCGGAGAAACCGTGCCTTGTGTGGCATTTTCAAAAACATCTCTAAAGCTTCTACCCGCGCGCGCGCCTCTAGGGTTAGGCGAACCTTGATTAATAAGCCCATCTATTGCCGATCCAATAAAGTAGCCTATAACAGCTCCAAAAAATCCTCGACCCAAAAACCAACCAACAACGGCTCCTATATATTTAACCATGTACTTTTTTCACTAATCAGAACCGCAAAAATAAGAGTTCTCACTCATTTGACGGCAGGGCATCGGCTTTGTTACACACCTTCGCAAAAGCCCTTACTTTAAAGAATTACTTTTTTTGAATCCCGCAGTCCAAATACCGCTCCAAAAATGAATGCCTGCCAATTGTGCAGCTTTATAAAGGAGGTACAGTTTTTGTATCTTTGCCTTGAAAAATAAATTGATTATGTATCCACCAGATTTAGTAAAACCGATGCGTGAAGACCTGACTCAAAATGGCTTCACCGAATTACATACCACAGACGACGTTCAAGCGGCCATGAAAAAAGAAGGAACTACCCTTATGGTAGTCAATTCTGTATGTGGCTGTGCAGCAAGAAACGCGAGACCCGCTGCTGTTTATGCAACCAAAAATGGCAAGAAACCCGACAATATGTTTACGGTTTTTGCTGGAGTTGATAGAGAAGCTACAGATTTGGCACGTAGTTTTATGGTGCCATTTCCTCCATCTAGTCCTTCAATGGCATTATTTAAAGACGGAGAATGAGTACATATGTTAGAGCGTCATCATATCGAGGGACGACCTGCAGAAATGATCGCAGAAAACCTTATGGATGCCTTTAATGAGCACTGCTAGTAGATGAGCATTTCAAAAAAATGTAAAAACCGTTTCTTTGAAGCGGTTTTTTTATTTTTATGCCTTGACCACAACCCTGCCTATTCTCAATAGCCGTAATCTGAATGCTATGAAAAAACTAATCGCCTATCCGTTAACAGTTCTCTATTATCTCTGTTTTGGATTCACCTTAGTCCTTTTTCATCCAATACAGTGGGTGTGCCTAAATCTATTTGGCTATCAAGCGCATAAAAAAAGTGTAGACATTCTCAACTTTTTCTTACTGCGTTGTTTAAATATCCTAGGAACCTCCTTTAAATTTGACAATCCTCATAAGGTGCAGCTCGACCAGCCTTGTATTATCGTTGCCAACCATCAGGGCACTTATGATATTCCTCCTATCATTTGGTATATGCGCCATCTTCATCCCAAGTTTATCAGTAAAAAGGAGTTGGGCAAAGGGATACCAAGTATTTCTTTTAATTTAAAACACGGTGGGTCTGTATTAATTGACCGCAAAGACAAAAAGCAAGCGGTAGAAGCAATTAAAGGCCTTACCAATTATCTCAACACACACAATAGATCGGTTGTCATTTTTGCTGAGGGCACCCGTAGTAAGGATGGTATCCCGATGCGTTTTGCTACCGCCGGATTAAAGACGTTGATGGAAGCCATGCCCAACGCACTTTTGATACCCGTAACTATTAATAATTCATGGAAACTCAATCGTTTTGGCGGTTTCCCTATGGACATTGGAGTAACGGTTTCGCATAAGGTGCACAAGCCTATCCCAGTGTCAAGTGATGTGCCTTTGGCTTTGATAGCGCAATTGGAAGCAGTGATACTTAAAGATTTTCCTAAAATTAAAGAACGTAGAAAATGACCGCTACCTCACTGATTGAAAAAACAAAAGCATTTGTTCAAAAAACCTTACTAGATGCCGAGGGTGGACATGATTGGTTTCACATAGAGCGTGTCTACAACAATGCCATGCACATTGCCTTAGGTGAGAACGCAAACACCACTGTTGTTGCCTTAGGAGCACTGTTGCACGATATTGCCGACTCTAAATTTCATCAGGGTGATGAAAACATAGGACCACAAATAGCCACTCAATTTTTACTCGATCAAAATGTAGATAGTAGCATTATAGAACATGTCGTTCAAATCATAAGACATATCTCTTTTAAAGGGGGTAATGTGACACAGGCATTTACCTCTACCGAATTGGATATAGTTCAAGATGCTGATAGATTGGATGCCCTAGGCGCCATAGGGATTGCGAGAACTTTTAATTATGGTGGGTTTAAAAATCGTAAAATATATGATCCAGCTATACCTCCTAAAATGGACATGACACCAGATGAGTACAAGGCATCTACAGCGCCCACCCTAAATCATTTTTACGAAAAACTCTTATTACTCAAAGATCGGATGAACACCCAAACTGGAAAAAAACTAGCCGAAAAGCGTCACCAATTTATGGAGACTTTTCTCAGCCAGTTTCTCGCCGAATGGCAGGGGGAATTATAACATCACCTTTCCTAGGGTGACTTTATCGAGTTGTTTAAACAATTTAACTACTTTAATTTCGCGTGCTTCCTGAGGTGTTCCGTAATTTTTGAACACAGTGTACTTTAAAAATGGAGGTAAAACATAATCGCTTTCGTCTCCTAGGTATTGTATATTGATAAGCCACTCTCCTGGCGGTGCATCATCAATGATGAATTCTTCCATTTGATAGCCCTGACGCTGTTCTTCTTGCAAACGCTCGCGATTTTCTTCTAAGGTATGTGTCCATTTGAAAAACTTCTTTTCAGGATTGACAAATTGAAACTCAAAGGGCACAGAACGGTCAGACCACTCTACTACCATACGGATATCGATGTTAAAGTCTGCGCGTAGCCACTCGTTGGGAAGTCGTTCAAAGTCAATTTTATCTTTATGCAAGGTCGCCAGATGATATAACTCACTTCGCAATGGTTTTTCTATACCGTCAAAATTGACACCTTTTATTCGTTCGCCCAACATATTGATATACAATTCCAAGGCTTTATCATATTGTCCATCCTGCTGATAGGCCAGGGCCAAATCGCGATACGACTGCGCCTCCTGAGGGGCAATTTGTACAATGCGCTCATTGACCATCACCATGTTTTTGGTATCCCCACGGGTGTCGTATACATAGGCTAGGGTGCGTAAGGCTTTGGTATTGTTTCTAGAAATATAAGCGAGATCAGCACGTACTTCATCACCCAATGCTGGATCGAGCTCAGAAAAATAAGCCGCCGCATCTACGTAAAATTCGAGGGGAGATTCTTGTGTTCTCGATAATTTCTGGTAGAGTTTAAATTGCTCCTGAGGTGTTCCGCTTTCGCGAAAGCGGATAATGTAAGCTGGCAAACTAGCATCCATAGCGGCACTATCGGCAACGTAATCATTACCTGTGACCAAGGCACTCTTTTGTTGGGTTTTAGCCTTCTCGGTAAAGTTCATCTCTGATGTTTTTACCAAAAATGCACCACCCGCTGCCAGTGATCCGTATCGGGAAGTTGCAGAGGTCGATTTTAATACAGAGATACTTTCGATTTGTTGCACGTCAAGAAATTCTGGAGGGTCTTGATAAGGAATCCCATTGACAATCCAAATAGGCGGAATATCGGTATTGATAGATTGTGTACCCCCGCGTATCTTATAGACTACCTCACTACCGCTATATAACCCTCCGGCTACTTCTACTCCAGACACTTTGCCCGTTATTAATTGACGTAGGTTAGTAGCACCTTGGCCAAACCTTGACTTTGAAATTGTTTTGGTCGAGGTGCCAATTTTGTCTTCACTTACTTCTCCATAAGCCGTCTCAACAGTATTGTCTACACGGGTACTCCCTGCCACGACAATTTCATCCAACTGTTGATTCTTAGATGTCAAAACCACATCTGGAATTTGTCGGGATTCAATAAGAACCTCTTTAGGATAATACCCCGCTTTGCTGATAACCAGAACCTCTTCCAAAGGTGCCTTTATTGAGAATAGGCCAGAAGCATTGGTATACACTTCATTAAAAGAGCCTTTTAAAGTGACCGTGGCATCGTTTAAGGGGCCTTTGGCGTTGAGCACCTTACCTGTAATTGCTTTATTGCTGGTAGCAGGTGCATCTATAGTAGCTACCTCTTCGGTATACTCATTGGCCGTAGCTAGCATACTCTTTGGTGGCGCAGTGCTTGTATTGCCATAGTCTGAGGTCACAATTTCGACAACACCGTTTTTACCTAAGGTTCCATATCGTGTAGTCCCAACAATCGATTTGACCACAGAAATGCGCTCCACCCTATCTGGAGAAATCCAGGGTCTATTTAAGTCTGGCGGAAACAAATTGCCGTCAATCACAATAAGCATATCACCAGCACGGCTGTTGTTTACAGTAAGTCCCTTGATCGGATCTTCGCTAGCAGTGATACCAGCAAAACGACCATTGAGTACAGTGCCCAAGTCAGGGCGGCCCTGAGGGATCTCTTCTTTGGTCAATACTTTGATATCGTAACCTATCTTATCCTTTTTTTCCTTACCATAGGCGGTTTGTACCATTTCGTCTTTGGCGGCATCTCCTGTAAGGACCACCTCGTTAAGGACATCATTTTTGGCAATAAGCTCAATCTCATAATTTGACTTTCCAGCCTCAATCTCAAAACTTTTGGAATACATCCCCAAATAGCGCACTATGATTAAATCACCAGGAGCAGCGTCAAAGGTAAAACTACCATCGGCTTTGGAGGTGTATTCGTCAAAAGAGCCATTTCTAATCAAAGAGGCCCCTTGAATAGGACCAGCTGTAGAAAATACCTTACCCGCTACTTTTAGTGCTGCTGGATTCGTTTTTGAATAGGTAGCTACCTCTTCGGTATAATCGTTTCCTTTAACCAGAGGCGAAGGTATTTTGGTGTTGTTTTGTTTATATAATTTGGTTTGTATGAATACAGCCGGACCCTGTGCGCCTGCTATACCAACGCCTCCCACTCTATTTTTTTTGATCGAAATAGTCTCAATAAGCATTCCTGATAGTGATTCTACCTCAACGGCAACGGTAGGGCGACCATCTATAAAGTACACAGGTTCTACCCCTCTAATATATAAGGTGCCATTCTTATAGACCACATTTGAAAGCTTACCATTAAGACCTTGTAAGATGCCTAGACCCGCATCCAGATGTTCAAATTTATAATCGTCTCTTGTTAAAGTGGTCACATCAAAACGTCTTCCATCAAGATAAAACATACCTTTCTCGGTATCAGGACCTGTGCCATTGATAATATCTTTATTCTTTGTCTTGCCCTCCAGTGTTACTTCATTGAGTAAATCACTTGAAGGCATCAGATTGATGGATATATTGGAAGAGTCTTTTACCAATACATCTTTGCCATACATTCCCAAATACCGTACTTGCAAAACCTCACCTTGTTGTGCCTCGATCTCGAATTGCCCTTCGGCATTAGAATAGACTTCGTTAAGCGTACCTTTTACAGTAACCGAAGCACCTTGTATCGTTCCCGAAGGGGAAGAAATAACACCACTAATTTTTGATGAATTTTTGACCACCCCATCAGAAATTCCCGCTATATTCTCGGTATAATCATTGCCTTTTACAAGCGCCGAGTTAACACGCTTTGCTCTTGACAAAGGGGCAGACTTAGTGGTTACGATAATGGCTCGTCCAGATAACAATGGTCCGTATCTGGTTGTCATAAAACCAGAATCCTTTAAAACGATAGACTCAATGTCGGTATCGGGAATATAATAAGGTGGTGGCTCGCCAGGGCCAAGCTCGATACCATTGACAACAAATGTACCTATTGGATCGCCTTTATAAACCAATACAGGACCTCCAGAACGATGAGAAATGACTACTTGAGCAAACAAATCACGTATTACCATTTCTAAGGTTCGCCCATTGGGAGTAATATCATCACTTGTGACAAAAAAGTCTCCCATAGAGGTTACTCCTCCGGGAGCAAAAGGCACGGTGGTACCCTTCATCTCTTTAGACCCAACGACAAATGTCTTGTATTTGCTTGTTAGTACAACCTCTTTTAAAACATCATTTTTAGGTATAAGTTCAACAGCTATGTCTTCACCTTCCTTAACCAGGGCTTCCTTAGGGTACATCCCCAAATAGGTGATAGCTAAAATATCCCCGTCTTTGGCCGGAATTTGAAAACTACCATCAGAGGCCGTCGCGTATTCTTGTAAAGTACCTTTAATATATACCGAAGCGCCTTGTAGAGGCTTTCCCAGACTTTTGACCACCCCTGATATCATTGGCGGCTTAGTTTTTGATTGGATAGCCTCTTCTGTGTTGTTATTTTCTTGAACAGCTACCGCCGTAGTAGCTGGGATTGTTTGATCTACACTGGTTCCAAACAGCGGTGCAAAACTACCCGAGGTATAGGCTGCAGCATTGGCCAAAAATGCTACCCCTTCAGCACTTTTTTGCGAAGTTGCAGTATGCACTACCACATCCATTGGCATGTTTAAAAGCCCATAGTCTGGCTCGCCATTAGAAAATAATATTACTTGATCGGCGTCTCCAGCTTGTAGGACGCTATAATTTGAAGGACCATTGTAGGTCTGACTGTTAACGCTTTCGCGAAAGCGTACTCCTACACCATCCCAAACCGTCCAAGGTGTAACACTGTGTACTTTATCACTAAAAATCTCTAGCTGCACCTGAGCCTCAGGAATTGATCCCAAGAATTCTGCAAGATATTCGAGTTCCTTGTCCGGGTCTCTTTTTTGCATGCCTTCAGAAATATCCCAAAACACCTTAATCTTATTGCCTGGGCGGGTTGCACTGTTATTTGCTTGGGTGAGTTGAAACCTACTATTGGTGTATAATAAGGCTCTAAGTGCATCTGCATCCAATCGTATTGTTTCATATCCCGGTGCCCGCACTATGAGTTGAGAGTTATCATCTATAACCTGATGGTATTTTTTATACACAAACCGACCATTGTCTTGACTTAAAACGCCTATGCCCTGCTTAATCACCCCAATTTTTGCGTCTGGAATGGGCGCATTGGTTTGCGCATCTGTCACTACCCCTCGAAATACGGTTTGTGCAGACATAGAGAAGGCCAATAACAGGCAGCTAATAAATAGGAGATGGTGTCGTGTTGGAAGCATAGTACATAGTTTTAGTTTAAGGTAATCTTGCTTAGCGTTACCTTTTGTGATTGTTCATTCAAATCAATAATTTTTACAGTTTTTGTTTGATTAGGGGTAGCGTATGGCGCGTATAAAGTATATGTCAAAAAT
>CAZJWI010000053.1:0-4996 GCA_964549485.1 uncultured Flavobacteriaceae bacterium | reverse complement strand
GTCTTTATAAAAGCATAGGTGACGTGAAAAGGTTGAAAGTCATCCTGTAGCCCTTCTAGAAATTCAGGAGCCGAAACAAAGCCTCCATAGACTCCAGCCATAAATGCCCCAATTACCCCTAAAAACATAGCAATAGCAATGACAAATGGATAAATCATCATCGCAATTATTTTAGGAAACACCAAATAGTTGAGCGCATTAATTCCCATAACTTCTAGGGCGTCAATTTGCTCTGTAACACGCATAGTTCCTATGCTCGAGGTGATAAATGACCCTACTTTACCAGCCATAATAATAGATATAAAGGTGGGTGCAAATTCTAAAATGACCGACTGTCTGGCGGCAAAAGCAATGAGTGATTTTGGGATCAGTGGATTGTTTAGATTAAGCGCTGTTTGAATGGCAACCACTCCACCAACAAAGAAGGATATAAAGGCAACAATACCGAGAGATCCAATGATAAGATCATCAATTTCTTTAAAAATGAGATCCCATAACACACGACGCTTTGTCGGTTTAACAAAGGTCTCTCTGATCATTAAAAAATACTTGCCTATATCGTGTAGGTAGCCCATTTAAATTTTCTTAAAAGCTAAATTACAAATTTCAAAAACAGCAAATGGGCTGCATCCATCATAAGTTAGGATTTATAACCGCAGTAGTTTTTTCAATTTAGTATAAATACCTGTATTCTCATAAACTCCTGTAAAATTTTCGGCCCCTGGACCGTAGGCAAACACAGGGACCATTGTCCCGCTATGGCCTCCGGTTGAGAAAGAAGGTTCTATCACCGTATAATCTCCGTCTTGAGAAGCTAAAGTAAAGCCTCCAGTTTCGTGATCGGCAGTAACCACAACCAGAGTGTTACCGTCTTCTTTGGCAAAATCAAGAGCAACTCCAAGGGCATTGTCAAAATCTATAATTTCACCAATAAGATAAGGAGCGTCATTATCATGGCCTCCCCAGTCTACCTGAGATCCCTCAACCATAAGAAAAAATCCATCTTCATTTTTTGCAAGCCTATCAATACCTAGTCGCGTCGCATTGGGTAAAAAGTCACCCCGCCCATCAATCATTTTGGGCATGCCCTTAGGCGCGAGTAAGTAGCCATATTTTTTGGACCCGTCCATCCACTGTTTTGGATAGAGGGTGTCGGTGCCAATGAGGTAGCCTTTTTCGGTAAAGGCTTGGATATAGTCTTTTTGGTCACTTCGCTTGTTAAAAAAGTCAAGTCCACCACCTGCAAAGAAATCGATATCAGAATCGAGCAGATAGCTCGCTATTTCCTCTTCCTTTTTTCTGTAGTCTACATGGGCATAAAAGCTAGCAGGTGTAGCGTGAGTAATGGTTGATGTCGCAATCACACCCGTGGCATAGTCTTCTTTTTGAAGTTGTTCAATTAAGGTGGGCAAAGCGATGGTGTCCCTACTTACACCAATGGCTCCGTTATACGTTTTTTTACCCGTGGCAAAAGCAGTAGCTCCAGCTGCAGAGTCTGTGATAAGCTCGGAAGATGAAGAAGTTTTTATAAGGCCAATATGTTTAAAGCGCTCGTAATGAATGCGATCTTGTTTATAGTATTGTAAGGCAGAAATCTGACTCAGCCCCGTCCCATCTGCGATTAACAAAATCACATTTTTAGGGCGATCGGGTAAGGGGTTTATGCCTTGATGTGTAGTTTGGGTTTGTTGAACAAGAATTTGTTTGGATTGGCAAGAAACCAAAAAAGCAAAAAGGCCAAAGACAAGTATAAGGTGGGACAACTTCATAGTTTAAGTGCAATTCTTTTTACAAAAATACATATAATCAGACCGTCCTCGTACAAACAAATCGTTAAGGAATTATCCCATAAGCTTAGTGCGAATACCTCTCCAGCGCAACTCTCTAATAAATTGACCTTCTTGCTGGCTTACCAGATATTCGGTTTTAGCACTTTTGGCCTTGATATAACCTTTTAAGTATTGAATGGTGAGCAAAGGGTTGCCCTTGCGTAAGGCCAATTTGAGACTGGCAATAACAGTCAGGCGTAGTCCGTAGCGCATTTGGTAAAAAGCCTTGCCTTGTTTTTGATAAGCCTTACTCGCGTATTTATGGCCGGTAGGTTTGAGATGTTTGACCTTTAAGCTTGGATCGGTATAAAGTGCCCAGCCGTGATATTGGGCCAAGAGTTCGTCTATGGTATCCCAACCCATAGCTGGTTTGAGTTGACCAATAGCCTTAAAACATGCCTTTCTATAGGCTTTGAGTGCCCCTCTAATATGATCTTGATTGGTCAAATTTTCTAATTGCCACTGGCCATCTTTTTCGATATAACAAAAGCCTCCAGCTATACCTGTTTTGGGATGTGACTTGAAATGCTTACAGATCAACTCGAGATAATGCTCAGGAAAAATAAGATCGGCGTCAAACTTGCAAATCAGATCATAATTATCATCCAGTTGAGCAAGCCCTTCCAAAAAGGCGGCCACGACCTTACTGCCGGGTTGATGTGTGGCATCCCCTTGTATTTGGTGTAATTGTATACATGAGTGCGCTTTCGCGAAAGCGCTCACAATCTCGGCAGAGGCATCTGTACTCTGATCATCTACAACAATAATTTTTTGGGCAGGCTGTGTCTGTGCAAGTAGCGAATCTAAGGTCTGGCCAATAAAAGCAGCTTCGTTATGACAGGGAATGACGATATAGGTGCGCATCAGACAGTTCTTTCGGCATACACCATATAATACCTTGGTGTAAATTGACGCAATAGCGGTCTAATACCTATCTTTTTGACAGGATTGGTAAATTGCTCACGTTTTTTGATGGTCCAACCCGCTTTTTCGAATAACCAATCAAACTGCCAATCTTCAAACTCGTGATAATGCCGATCCCAGGGATCTGTTTTTGATCGGTAGGCTGGGGCAAACCAAAGTTTGAGCGGGACGCTTGCTACTATTTTGTTGGCTTGGATAGCTCTAAGTACGTTAAACGGAGCGAGTAAATGCTCAAAAATTTCGAAGGCAGTTACCACCTCGGCAGTAGTGTTTTCAACCGCTGTAGTATCTAGATCCAAATCTTCACCGCTAGTATTGACCACGGTATACCCTTCACGCTCCATAAAATCTACAAAAGGGTTTCTGACGCCAAGGTCAAGAATTGTGGTAGCTGTATCCGGAACAACTTCTTTTAAGAAGGCTATAGTATGTTTGTAGCGTTTGCTAGGAAAAGTATGTTCGTACACGAGGTGACTATATTAAAAACTTGGTGTCAAATGACTAATACCGATAAACAATAGCATTGATGTTCATACCCGCACCTACACTTGCAAAAATAACCACATCGCCGCTGTTGACTTCCTGGTTTTTGATTTTACCCTGACGCACCAAATCAAAGACGGTAGGTACAGTAGCCACAGAGCTATTGCCTAATTTTTGAATACTCATAGGCATAATGTGATCGGGCATTGGGTAGTCATAAAGTTTATAGAATCTTTCTACAATGGCCTCGTCCATTTTTTCATTGGCCTGATGGATAAATATCTTTTTAACGTCTTTTATCGCTACACCACTCTTGTCAAGACAGGCTTTCATTGCATTGGGCACATTGGTTAAGGCGAAGTTGTAAATTTTGCGACCATGCATTTTGATGTAGCGCGTATCGGTATCGGCTGTCACGCTATTGGATTTTCCAAAAAAGAGATAAAATGCTTCATCATAAGTATAAGTAGCTGTTTCGAAGGCCAAAATACCTGTGTCCGAATCATCCTCTTCAATTACGGTCGCACCTGCACCGTCACTATAAATCATACTGTCTCTGTCGTGTTTGTCAACCACACGAGACAAAGTTTCTGTACCCACGACGAGACATCTTTTAGCCATACCTGCTTTGATAAACGCCTGTGCCTGAATAACGCCTTCGATCCACCCAGGACACCCAAAAAGGATATCATAGGCAACACACTTGGGATTTTTGATGCGTAAGTTGTGTTTAATACGAGAGGCAAGACTAGGTAAGATATCGCTTTGCACATGGCCTTTTTGTACATCACCAAAGTTGTGGGCTACAATAATATAGTCTAAAGTTTCAGGGTCGATGCCAGCATCTGCAATAGCTTTCTCTGCGGCATAGAAACCAAGATCTGAAGAAGTCATGTGATCTTTGGCATAACGTCTTTCTTCTATGCCTGTTATCGCCTTAAACTTCTCAATAATAACGGTGTTCTCCGAATTAATGGTAGAACCATCCGAGTTGAGAAAATGATGTTGAGCAAAATCGTCGTTCTTTTCTACGCTGCTAGGAATATAACTGCCAAGTCCTGTGATTTTTATAGCCATGAAGGGATTTTTTATCTAATAGGTAAAGTTAAGGAAACTGATTGAAACTGGCGTTTATTGCCTATGATCAAGAGGATTTTTTATCGATTCTACAAAAATTAAAAACATTCCATTTTTATTTTTTAAAAAGTGGAGGTTTATGGGTTGCTTTTTTAGCAGAGCGGCAATTTTGATCCATAAAAAAGGGGCTGAAAATAGCGCCCCTTCTCAATAGTGTAAAAGTACAGCCGGTTTTAGGCCTCCTCCATATACTCTTCAATAGGTGCGCAAGTGCAAATGAGGTTGCGATCACCATAGGCATCATCTACACGACGCACTGTAGGCCAAAATTTGTTTTCGGCTATATAAGAGAGTGGATATGCTGCTTCCTCACGGCTATATGGGAATTCCCAGGTGTCACTAGTGACCATAGCTAGTGTATGAGGAGCATTTTTCATCACGTTGTTGGGCTGATCGGCGTTGGCATTTCTAATCTCTTCTCTAATACTCAACATCGCATCACAGAAACGGTCCAACTCGGCCTTACTTTCACTTTCGGTAGGTTCTATCATTATAGTTCCTGCTACTGGGAAAGATACCGTAGGCGCGTGAAAACCGTAATCCATAAGACGTTTGGCAATATCGGTCACTTCGATACCATGGGCTTTAAAAGGACGGCAATCAATAATCATTTCGTGCGCAGC
>CAZJWI010000052.1:0-1602 GCA_964549485.1 uncultured Flavobacteriaceae bacterium | reverse complement strand
GCGATGTTACACAATTAGCCCTTTTTAATATAGGAAAGATTCGTTAACATCTTTTTTAATTCAGTACTAGGTCTGTAGCGCAGTTTCGCTCCTTTGATGTCACTGCTCTTGAAGTCTGCTTCTTCTTCAATACCCTCACTGCTCAGCCCTATAGAGAAAGTGCCCAGTTTGTTTAATTTAACACTACGGCCTTGAGACAGTTCCTTCGTGATAACATTTACCAGACCAATAATAACAGCATAGACATCATTTTGTCTTACTGTAGAACCGTCTGCTACTAATGCGGACAAACGATCAATGTCTACCAAACCATCTCTAACGGCAATGGCATAGTACTTAGGCGGTGCTGTAAGATCTCTTGGGCTTTTTCGTGGAATTACTTTAAATTTGATACTCATAATAGAATAGATTTAAGGATTATACATAACTTATATTATGTACTTACTTACAATATCTATGCCGTAATATATTAACAGTTTGTTAAATTTACTTTCATTATTAATATCTCTTATTTGTGGACCAGCAACAAAACGTTGGTTCCAATACAGTACCCGACACAGCCGGGCACTAGCGGAAGAACAATAACGATCTACTCAGCCCCATCACTCAACTTAATAACCTCATCGATCATAATATCGCGTTGATTGAAAACTTCTTCAAAAGCACCGTTGCCAAAAAGTTGGTCGGCTAGCGTGGCTTGTATGTATTGTTTGACTTCTTCATGATAGGCGACAAAGGTAACTTTAGAGTCGGTTCTGAGGTTTAAGTAATCTTGAAAGGCAAATACTAAATCGTCGCCCACTTCAAACGTGTCTATAAAATCTTGTCTTGTAGCATTATCATAAACATGTCTGTCTTTTTCCAATTCTTCAAACACAAAATTCCCAAAAAACCCGCGACGCTGCAAAAAGGAAAGGGTTTCGTTTTGCATAGTGTTATCAATGGGCACAAACACATCGGGGATGATACCACCTCCGCCATAAACAATTTTACCACCGGGTGTTGTGAATTTTAAAGAATCATCGACTTCTATTTTTTCAGGATCTAAAAGCTCGCCGCTGTCCAAGCGCTCAAAATACTCATCGTAATAGTCTTTATGTCCATTTTTATAAGGTCGCTGTATGGAACGTCCGGTTGGTGTGTAGTACCTGGACACGGTTAAGCGCACGGCGCTACCATCACCCAACTCCATTTCGCGTTGTACGAGGCCTTTTCCGTAAGAGCGACGCCCTACAATGGTGCCCTTATCATGGTCTTGTAATGCGCCTGCTACAATCTCGCTTGCCGATGCCGAGTTTTCATCTATTAATACATAGACTTTAGCATCTTCAAAATCGCCATCGCTGGTTGCAAAACTTTTTTCTATACTGTCCCGTTTGTTTTTGGTAAACAAAATCAATTTATCATCTTCTAGAAACTCATCAACAATCTGTTCTGCAATGCCTAAAAACCCGCCTGGGTTATCGCGTAAATCCAATACCATTTCTGTAGCGCCCAGAGCTTGTAGTTTTTCTATTCCTGCTTTAAACTCTTTATAGGTAGATTCTGCAAAACGGTTGATTTTTACATAGCCTAATTTTTTGGTTAGCATATATGCGGCAT
>CAZJWI010000051.1:0-2302 GCA_964549485.1 uncultured Flavobacteriaceae bacterium | reverse complement strand
TTGACAATATTGGCTGCCATTTGAAGCGCTTTTTTTCGTACCGCTTCTAGATCGTTATGTGCTTCTGGATCTTCCCATCCATCGCCTAAATCACTCTCGGTAGTAAATAACAACACCAGCCGATCTTCAAAGAATAAGCCTAGGGCTAGGGGTCTTTTGCCATCGTGCTCATGGATTTTAGGTAATCCCCCAGGAAAGGAATAGGCTGCAGAAAATATGGGGTGATTGGTAGGCAGTTCTGTTAATTCTTGACCAGGGAAAAGACCTTCTATCGCTTTGGGCAAATACTCGGCCATGCCATAATTATCGTCTATATGTATAAAGCCTCCACTTTTTAAGTAATCCCTTAAATTTTCAAGTTCCTCATCATCAAATAGCACATTACCATGACCTGTCATGTGAAGCAATGGAAATCGAAAAATATCTGTACTTCCCGGTTCTACAGTTTCAGGTTTAGGGCGCATGGCTGTGTTGATATTCTGATTGCAGAATTTGATAAGGTTAGGGACCGCTGTGGGATTACTGTACCAGTCACCGCCTCCTTTGTACTTCAATACAGCAAGGTCTTGAGCATGAGCGATTAAGCTACATGCAAATAATAAAAAAGTTAAAAATGATATTCGCATAAAAATGGGTCAAGGCTTTATCAAAAATAAAGATTACGTATTGATAACGCTAGTTTTTTATGAAATTGTAAAAAAGAGCATAGGG
Organism: uncultured Flavobacteriaceae bacterium; assembly: GCA_964549485.1. GTDB lineage: Bacteria > Bacteroidota > Bacteroidia > Flavobacteriales > Flavobacteriaceae > Dokdonia. Next base: position 1,591 of record CAZJWI010000051.1, on the reverse strand, counting down.
GCTAGACTTTAGTCTTTTTAATTAATAATTTCACTGTAAAAAACATGTCCAGGCTTCCTAAATACGATCGGTTTCAAACGGCAGTCAAAGCCAAATATGATGTCTTTAATGGCATATTTATGACATTGCCTTTTGACGGTATTTCTAATACAGGGGTTTTGTTGCCTCTATTTCATCAAATCTGTTCACGAGGCTATCAAGAGCAAAAGAATCCTACCCAAATCGTGCATTACTATTTTGATCGCTACTTACGGGATGTGTCAGATGAGGAACGCTTAGATCTATTATTTCGATTTATTCAATACATAGAACGACAGGTGGTCTTATTTGATGCTATAGAAGATGCGAGCTATAGACTGGTCAATAATATGGATGGAAGAGGGACTTTGCGCAATATTAAAGAGGAGGCAGAGGCTCTGGGCAAACAGCAAGCCTTAGTGAGCTATCTCAATCGCTTTAAAATACGTCCTGTATTAACAGCGCATCCTACACAATTTTATCCCGGCGAAGTCTTAGGGATTATAAACGATCTGAGTAAGGCCATACGCGAGGATCGCTTAGATGAGATTAGGTTACTGCTGGCTCAATTGGGGAAAACTCCCTTTTTTAAAAAAGAAAAACCCACGCCTTATGATGAAGCGGTAAGTTTGGTCTGGTATCTCGAAAATGTATTTTACCACAGTGCCGGGTATATTTACGATTACCTCCAAACCCATATTATTCAAGACGAATCTATTAGTAATACACCTATAGAACTCGGTTTTTGGCCAGGTGGAGATAGAGACGGCAATCCGTTTGTCACTACCGAAATTACTTTAAGAGTAGCGCGCAGATTGCGCAGTAGTGTACTTCGCAATTACTACAGAGATTTACGGGCTTTGCGCCGTCGTATTACCTTTGTCGGGACTACAGAGATTCTTGCTCAATTAGAAGCTGCCTTATATCAAGAACTGCTATCTGAAGCACCGCCCAAGTTGAGCCAAGTGGCCATATTAAACAAACTTGAAGAGGTGCGTGCAATCGTAGCAGAGAAGCATCAGAGCCTGTATTTGGACAAGATCAATAGCCTGATACACAAGGTAGAATTGTTTGGAATGCATTTTGCCAGTTTGGACATAAGACAAGACTCCAGTATACACGAGCACGTTTTTACTTATCTGGTCACCCATGCCAAAAAGGACGGGCAGCAGTTTTTCCCTGAAGATTATCTCCAGCGTTCAGAACAAGAGCAAATTGCCTTTTTAAATACAGCCACCGCTAATCTTGATCCAGAGGTATTTCAAGACGCCGTAGTTACTAAAACCCTCGGATCTATATATGCGATGAAAACCATACAAACCGAAAATGGTGAAAAGGGATGCAACCGATACATTATTAGTAACTCCCAGACTGCACTGCACATTATGCAGGCCTTTAGCTTTTTGCGTTTTTGTGACTGGTCTACCCCTACAGTAGATGTGGTACCACTCTTTGAAACGGTGCCTGATTTGATCAACGCTCCTCAGGTTATGGAAGCCCTATATACCAACCCCACCTACAGCGCCCACCTAAAGCGAAGAGGTAACAGGCAAACCATTATGCTTGGATTTTC
>CAZJWI010000050.1:0-29300 GCA_964549485.1 uncultured Flavobacteriaceae bacterium | reverse complement strand
AAAGTGCTCTTTGCGTTTCCAGGTATTCAGATCTATTTTTTTCATAAGCCTAGGCGCTATTGGATGAGCTTGTTTGCTACGAGATATTCGGCAATTTGCACGGCATTGGTCGCAGCTCCTTTGCGCAAATTATCAGACACTACCCACATATTGAGGGTGTTTTCTTGAGAAAAATCACGTCGGATACGACCTACAAAAACATCGTTTTTACCTTCGGCATAAATAGGCATAGGGTAAGTATTGGTATCAGGATTGTCCTGTAAGCTAATGCCATCACTTTGGCTTAAAATGTGGCGCACCTCATCAAGTTCAAAGGCTTTGTCAAAAGCGACATTGATCGCTTCGCTATGACCACCCACAACTGGAATACGAACAGCGGTGGCGGTTACTGCTATACTGCGATCGTCAAGTATTTTTTGGGTTTCATTGACCAGTTTGAGTTCTTCTTTGGTGTAACCGTTCTCTTCAAAGACATCACAAGCGGGAATTGCATTGCGATGAATGGGGTAGGGATATGCCATTTCGCCTTTTTGACCTGTGTATTCATTTTCTAGTTGTTGCACGGCCTTAACACCAGTACCTGTAATAGACTGGTAGGTCGAAATTACAAGTCTTTTGATGGTATATCGTTTGTGAAGTGGCGCTAGAGCCAACACCATTTGAATGGTCGAACAGTTGGGATTCGCTATAATTTTATCTGAGCTGGTTAAGGTACTGGCATTGATCTCTGGTACAATTAACTTTTTGGTTTGATCCATGCGCCAGGCAGACGAATTGTCTATAACCACAGTACCCTTGGCTGCAAATTTGGGCGCAAATGCTTTGGAGGTTTCACCACCTGCCGAAAATATGGCGATATCTGGCGCTTGTGAGATGGCATCTTCCATACTCACTATAGTGTAGGCTTTCTCATTATAAGTAATTTCCTTCCCAACAGATCGCGCTGAGGCTACAGGGATGAGGTGGGAAATTGGAAATTGACGCTCGGCTAACACCTTTAACATAACTTGACCTACCATACCGGTGGCACCTACAACAGCTACTTTCATTTGGCTTCTCTTTTTGTGCAATTTCTTAGTTTGAATACAAGTGTCAAAGTTAAAAAGGAAAATAGCAATTCTGCATACATTTAACCGAAAACTAAATGCGGGGTAGGCAAAAAAAACCGCCATCATCTAGATAGGATGTGGCGGTTTAGGTTAAATAAATAGTAGTGTAGCGGTTGCTACGGCATATTATTTTTTAAGAGCGTCTCTGATCTCTTTTAAAACATCAAGTTCTGATGGTCCTGGATCTGGAGCCGGAGCCTCCTCTTTTTTCTTTTTGGTTTTGTTATATGCCTTTACAATGAGGAACAAGACAAATCCAACAATAATCAAATTGATGATGGTGTTGATCCATTTCCCGTACATAATCGCATTTTCGGGAGTAGTTACCGTTCCGTCTGCGGCAACAACAGCCTCATCTAATACAATTTTCATAGAAGAAAAGTCCATGCCTCCTGTAAAGTGCCCTATGATAGGCATCATAATATCATTGGTAAAACCAGTGACTACTGCGCCTAAAGCAGCTCCTAAGATAACGGCGATAGATAGTTCTATGACGTTACCCGTCATAATAAAATCTCTAAATTCTTTTAACATTTTGATGTTGGTATTTAGGTTAATAGGCAACTAATGTACTAAAAAAAGAAATTCTCTTAACAAGAATTTAAGAATTGTCTTCTTGACCAATATACACTCGTTTTACCCGTTGTGATATGGCCGTGAGCAATTCGTAAGAGATAGAGGCAATTTCTTCGGCCATGGTTGAGGCTTTGTGATCTGGGCCAAAGACAACAACTTGATCCCCTTCTTTGCACGCTATATCAGTGATGTCTACCATAATCATGTCCATACAAACATTCCCAATGATGGGTGCTTTTTTGCCAGCAATAAGGACGTGACCCCTCCCGTTGCCATAGGACCTTGAAATGCCATCGGCATGCCCTATTGGCAAGGTGGCGGTTTTCATATAATTTGTGGCCTTAAAAGCACGATTGTAACCCACGCTCTCTCCGGGTTCAATTTGGTGAATCTGAGAGATGGTAGTATATAAGCTAGCCACAGGTTGTAATATAGCGTCGTATTGTGGCTCATTGCCATAGCCATACATGCCTATTCCAGTCCTAACCATATCAAAATGCGCCTGTGGATAATTTAAAATTGCCGAGGTGTTGCTTTGGTGTAAAAAGGGCTGATACCCTAATTTTTTGCTCAACGCAGCGGCCGATGTTTGAAAGCTAGAAATTTGTTGTAGCGTAAAAGGGCGTTCTTCAGGGTCTTCACTAGCTGCCAGGTGAGAGAAGATCGATGCCACTTTAATGGCTGTCGTATGTTGACATTTTTCGGCAATAAAATCGATGTCGTTTTCCCAAAACCCCAAGCGATTGAGCCCAGTATTTATTTTTATGTGTACTGGATAGTTTTTTTGTTGTTTTGCTTTCGCGAAAGCGATAAAAGCCTTGAGCAATCTCGGACTGTACAAACTTGGTTCCAAACAATGCTGTAGGAGCAATTCAAAATTGTCGGGTTGTGGATGAAGTACCAAAATAGGGAGACGCACTCCTGCTTTGCGCAAAGCAGCGCCTTCTGGGGCATAAGCCACAGCGAGATAAGATAGACCAAGATCCTGTAGTTTGAGAGCGACCACCTCTGCGTCACTGCCATAGCCAAAAGCCTTAACCACACCCATCATTTGAACCTCTGGAGCTAGTTGAGACCTGAGGTAGCTTACATTGTGTGTTAATGCATTTAAATCTATTTCGAGACGTGTGGCTGTCATTTAGGAGTCTTTGGAAGCCTTCTCTTGTGAGGGCTCGATCTCTTGTGGATCTTCCACTTTCATTGTGCGAAGCCGCTCGCGAAGCATAGCCTTGTAATAAGCGGCACGACTTAGGGGTTCGTATTCTTCGGTTTCACCTAGCAGTACTAAATCTTGATTTTGGGCTTTGCGATAACTGTATTGTGCTAGGTTACCCGTACGCGTACACACCGCATGCACTTTGGTTACATATTCGGCAGTGGCCATTAGCGCAGGCATTGGGCCAAAAGGGTTGCCTTTAAAGTCCATATCCAGCCCGGCCACAATTACTCGGATACCTCTATTGGCCAGATCATTGCACACCTTGACAATCTCGTCGTCAAAAAACTGAGCCTCATCTATGCCCACCACGTCACAATCGTCTGCCAAAATCGGAATATTAGCCGCCGCGGGAACGGGAGTAGAACGTATTTCGTTGGCGTCGTGAGAAACGACCAATTCGTCGTCATAGCGCACATCTACAGCGGGTTTAAAGATTTCCACTTTTTGTTTGGCAAATTGGGCGCGTTTGAGCCTTCGGATGAGTTCCTCAGTTTTACCAGAGAACATCGATCCGCAAATGACTTCAATCCAGCCAAATTGCTCCTTATGATTTACTGTGTTTTCGAGAAACATTTCGTACTTTTCTAGACCAAAACGCAGTTTATCGCGTTTTTATATAGGCAGGTAGTAAATGTATCAAAAAACGTACGATTCTACCTCACATATTTGAAAGTTATGAAGAAAACAATCAAGGCAGAACTCATTAGTCTCGCGCACAAAATTTTACAGCTCAAAGATGGAGCTGACTATGGCGATCTTGCCAACAAGGCACAGTTACTTCACCAAAAATTGATTGTACTGGCCTATGCCGAAAAGTTAGAAAAGCAAGGTTTGCCTACTATAGGGTTGAAAAAAGTAGAGGAAGATCTCTTAACCTCCGAAAATGAGAATACTACTCAAAGCATTGCTTCTTCAGAGCCTACAACTTCAGAAGCAGATACGAAAAGCCCCGCCGAAATATTGGCAGAAAATCAAGCCAAATATGCCGAGGCGCGTAGCAATGACAAACACAGACCCGACGGTACTCAATTTAACGATGAAGAGCCACTGCACGAGCCAGTTATTGAAAAAATAAAAGATATGGTTGCCGAGATGCCACCAGAAGCAGCTCAGATAGATGAGTTAATTGATTCTATTGAGCCAAAATCTTATCAGAAAAACGATATGTTGGATATAGGTGGAGAGTATGCACAAATGCCCATATTTGATCCTGTTGATACAGCAATAGAGGAAGAAGCGCCCAAAAATTTGAACGACAAGTTAAAAAGCGGATTAAAGATTGGTCTCAATGATCGTTTGAGTTTCATAAAACATTTGTTTAACGGCAGCACCGAAGATTACAATCGCGTGTTGAGTCAGCTCAGTACCTTCCAGACGCCAGAGGAGGCTAAGAAATTTGTTCAAACAATGGTAAAGCCCGATTATAATCATTGGGAAGGCAAAGAGACACAAGAAGAAAAATTTATCAGTATCATTGACGCGAAGTTTGGAGCATAGCTTATGAGTGATCGCGTCAAAAATCTAAACTCAGAGGTTCTTTCTGATGCTTGGTACACACTCTATAAATACACTTTTGATTATAAAACAAACGATGGTCAATGGCAAACCCAAACGCGTGAGGCCTATGACAGGGGTAACGGTGCCACCATCTTGCTATATAATGAGCAAACATCCAAGATATTATTGACCAGGCAGTTTAGACTCCCAACGTATCTCAACAAAAACACATCGGGACTGCTAATAGAAAGTTGTGCTGGCTTATTGGAGGGTGATTCTCCTGAGGTTTGTATCAAAAAAGAAATTAGAGAAGAATTAGGATTTGAAATTTCAAAGGTCAAAAAGATTTTTGAATGTTATATGTCTCCGGGTGCAGTAACCGAAATTATTCACTTTTTTGTAGGCAGCTACAGACCTCATATGCGTGTAAATCAAGGAGGAGGTGCTGATAGTGAGCAAGAAGATATTGAGGTATTGACTCTTGATTTTGAGCAGGCCTTTGCGATGATCGCCAGCGGCGAGATTAGAGATGCTAAGACCATACTCTTGTTGCAATATGCTAAGATTCATGGCTTGGTATAATTACCCTAGCAAATTCTATCAAATAAAAGCATATGAAAGTACAGCGTTTAATCTATTGGATAGCGACTTTAGGTATTTGTGGTATCATAGCGTACTCGGCACAAATGTATATTCGACATACCGAAATGGTAGCAGGGTTTTTTACCCACCTCAATTATCCAGAGTATTTGGTAATGCCACTGGCTGTAGCCAAAATTTGTGCTATTGCTATGCTGCTCTGGCGTGGGGTCCCTTGGTTGACCGAATGGGCGTACGCAGGACTATTTTTTGACATATCCCTGGCCGCTCTCGCTCATTATCATGCACAGGAAAGTCTTAGTTTATCACTAATTGCTCTTATTTTATTAATCTTGTCATATTTTTTCGGTAAAGAAGTGAGACCGATGTATCTTTAATTATGTCAAAACTATACTTAGTACCTACCCCAATAGGAAATCTAGAAGATATGACGCTTCGCGCGATACGCGTATTAAAAGAAGTAGACCTCATATTGGCAGAAGACACGCGCACTAGCGGGAAACTCTTAAAACATTTCGAGATTCAAACTCCTATGCAAAGTCATCATATGCACAACGAGCACCAGACCTTAGAGCGAATTGTTGCTAGCCTTCAAGGGGGTACCACCATTGCAATCATTAGTGATGCAGGAACACCAGCAATATCGGATCCTGGCTTTTTACTTACCCGAGCTTGCGTACAGGCAGGTATCCCAGTAGATTGTTTGCCTGGCCCCACCGCGTTTGTGCCAGCATTGGTTAATAGTGGTTTTCCAAACGACCGATTCATTTTTGAAGGCTTTTTACCAGTAAAAAAAGGAAGACAAACACGTTTTTTGAGCCTGCAGGAAGAGACACGCACTATGATTTTTTATGAATCGCCTCATAAATTGATTAAAACCTTAGGACATTTTATCACCTATTTTGGAGCAGATAGACAAGTTTCTGTATCCAGGGAGATTACCAAGCTACATGAAGAAACCATAAGAGGTACACTCACCGAAGTTCTTGAGCATTATAGCGCTAAGCCCCCAAAGGGAGAGCTTGTCATTGTTTTGATGGGTAAAACGTCAAAATAATCTCAACCTTACTACACTTAGAATTGATATTGCAGTGCCATAATCAAATTGCGCCCAGGTGCCGCAATACCTGAAGAGTAGGTGCGATATCGCTGATCGGTAATATTGTCTAAGTTAACAGTGGCTGTCCATTTGGGAGTGATGCGATACTGAGTGGTTAGATTAAGAGTATACCAATCTGGAGAAAAGGGATTCCCGTTTTGATCCAAGGCATACAACCACGGTTTTTCTGCCTCCGATGGGGCTAGCTCATTGGCGTCTAGCTGGCCATTATATTCGGCAAATGCATCAAATTTCCATTTCCCTTTTTGAAATAAGATATGCATATTCCCAAAGGTTGGGGCTACATGTCTCACCGGAGCCTCAGATCCGTCATCTTCTTCTTGGACTCCCTGGGTAATATTCAATTGTGAGGTGAGCTCCCAATAATTCAGGAATTTCCACGACGCCCCCAACTCAAAGCCATGAATACGAGCTTTCCCGGCATTTTGAATGGCTTGGATATTGGTAGGCTCATCTTGATATAAGATGCTACTCTCTCCGTTAAGGGTGTAATCTCGACGTACTAAAGCATTGTTTAATAAGGTATAATAAACAGCGCCGTCAAAGGTAAATTTATTGTCCAGATGCACTGTAAGCCCTGCATCAGCATTATAAGCATACTCGGCTTTAAGATCTGGATTGGGAACGACCAGGTTGCCATCACCACTATCAAAAACTTTTCCAATATCATCAATGTTGGGTGCTCTAAAGGCAGTAGATAAATTGGCCTTTAATTGGATCATTCTGGAGGCCGTATAATTAATACCTATGCTACCGGTGAGATTGCCAAAATCAGAACGGGACTCTTCAAAAGGAAAATCAAAAAAATCATTATTGCCCCTAAAGTCGGTATAAGTATAGATATGATTGTAGCGTAATCCTGTTATTAAATTGAGTTCTTTATCAACCGAAAATTGACCACTAGCATATACAGCCGCCGATGACCAATTTGAACCATCGGGATAACGAGTATCTGTAGGAGCAAAAGATTGATTAAAAATATTGGTGAGCCTACCGTTAGAGTTGACGTGGTTAAAAACGTACTCTGCACCGTAAAAAATCTTATTGCGTTTTACACCCACATTTTTTGTAAAATCTATCGCTGCAGAAAGGGCATTGACGCGTTCGGTTCGTGTTCTTAATTGATCTCGTCCCAACCTGCGATCGTTGCGACTCTCTTTAAAGTACTGATGGGCCAATGTCATTTGCATCCGATCAAATAGCGATCCATTACCTTCATGATTTGCCTGAAAATTAGTCATAAGCCACTCCTGAGGGCCATAAAACCACTCTGCAGAGCGCAACTGCCCTTGACCATCTCTTTGCGTAAGCCTATCATAGCGATCGTAATCTGAAGTGTTAGAATACAACACATTAAGATTAAAATCCCAAAAGGCATTGGGAACAAAGCGAACTTTTTGCATCAGGTGATAGGCACTAAACCCGGTACTAACTTGCTTTCTAGGATCATCATTTTGTACAACGACATCTTGGTTGGCAATCTGAGTTACAAATTCTGGTCTAAGATAGTCGTCTGGACCAAAGCGACCCATACGCTGATCACCGTAATCTGAGTAACTGGCGCTGGTGAGAAAGGACCATTGCTGTTTTCTAATATTGATATCAAAATGTGCTGTCTTTTCGGTATTGGCAGTTGAGAATCTGCTTAGGGCCATACCAGAAACCAGAGTTTCTTGCTCTCCAGAGAGTTGTGGCTTTTTGGTGTAAAAATTCATTACACCTCCCACTGCATCACTACCGTAAATTACCGATCCTGGCCCCAGGATAACCTCTGTGCGGTCCAATCCTAAAGGATCAATAGATAAAACATTCTGAACATTTCCTCCTCTAAAAATAGCCGTATTAAAGCGCACCCCGTCTAAGGTGATCAACAGTCTATTGGTCGAAAATCCGCGTATAAGTGGGCTACCTCCTCCCAATTGACTTTTTTGCACAAAAACCTGACCGCTGTTTTCGAGTAAATCTGCCGAGGTTTGAGGGTTGGCAAATGTGATATTCTCTGGAGTGAGTCCTATTACTTTTTGAGGCACATTGCGTCGGCTCTGAGCAAATTTACTGGCCGAGAGAATGATTTCTCCCAGCATATTTTCCTTTTGTTTTAAAAACACTTTGTACTTGAATGTAGCTAGTTGTGCTTTGGTGTACGAAGCATCTTTGTGTGCTAGCTCTGAAAAATAGATGGTTTCCGCTTTCGCGAAAGCGGATATATCGGCAACGCCATCAAAATTGGTGACGGTACTTTTTGAGGTGTCTTTATTAAAGAGAGCTACCCCTACAATGGGCTCTCGCGTATCTACATCTAATACCGTTACTTTCTGTCCAAAAAGGCTAAAGGAGCACAAAAATAATAGGGTTGGTAAAAGCCGCATTTATGAAAAGATTGTATTGAGTACCGCCAACGAGCGCGGTTTTTTAAAACCGTGCAAATGTAGCTCATAATATTGTAAGAGCATGGCTAAAAAATCGGCGCGTTGTTTTTGGTTTAGTTTGACGCTGTGCAAGGCATCAAAATTTGTGCCTAAGAGCTGTTTTAAGGTGTTAATTGTATCGCCACTTCTACAATAGATACTGTGCTCATCGTCTGCAAATGTGCCGTCGAGAAGATTGAAATACGATTTGTCTACAAGGCTGTTATCTGGATAAAAACCCAAATGCGCACTTAAGCGAAGTAAAAAAAGCAAATGAAAATTTGCTGACGCTTTATGATGGTCTAACCAACTAGTGGCAGCACTCAAATAGGCAAATAATTCGGGATTGGCTTCCTCTTCCTGTATCGCCGATCGCAAAATATCTGAAAGAAAAAACACTATAGCAGATTTGGTAATTTCGGTGTGAAGACTCTGATAGGGCGCTATTACTTTTGCCTCTCTAATCGATTCTAAAGTGCCTTTGTCTTTGTGATTGGCCTCTATTTCCAATTGGGTCAATGGCTGAAACATCGCAGTTCTTAGCTTGCCTTTTTTTGACTTTAATATGTTTCTGAGTAAATAGGTCTTTAGACCGCTGCTCTCAGTAAAACACTTCACAATTAAATCCGCCTCACTGTATTTAAGTGAAGAGATCACGATGGCTTTTGTCTTGACTAACATTACCTAATGATAAGTAATTTCCTGATTTGTGTTTCTAGAGCATCGGGCCCAGTGACCAATATAAGATAGACCCCTGAGGCTACTTTGTGTCTGCCAAATGCGGTCGTGTCCCAGGTAATATTACCTGCAACGGCATTTTCTTCATACACCAAGTTACCTACAATATCAGTAATTTTCACATTAGACCGAGCTGTGAGCCCTTCTATAGTGACCTCACCGCTAAAACTTGGTCTAACCGGATTAGGATAGACAATTACATTTTCAAGATTTTCGGCAGGCGGCGAGCTTCTGCCATCAAAGGACACCATACCCCTGTTGGTAGCAAAATAGATGGTACCACTTTGTGGATCCAAGGCCATATCCTGAACATCATTTGATGGCAGTGGAGAGTTTTCTTCGGTAAAATGTGCTAGGGTTTCCTGGCCGTTTGGCGAAAAATAAAAGACCCCAGAAGATATGGTAGAAATCCACTTATTGTTAGAACCATCAACGATAATATCTGTGATAACCTGATCGTTGAGCAACTCTTGAGGTATCCCATCCTGTAGGATAATAATCGCATTTGTCGAAATTTGAGGATTTTCAAAAATACTCGAGGGTGAGAATAAAAGTCTAAGACCGCGTCTGGTACCAATCCAAAGTGTTCCACTGCGGTCTACAGCCAAGGCCCTCACATCGTTTATTGGAAGATTAGCGGCGCCTTCGTTACCCGATATTCTCGCCAGAGCTCCGCCATTGGGATTATAGGCTACGAGTCCAGAATTATCTGTCCCTAAGTAGAGTACTCCATCGGGCCCAAATGCGATTTCATCTAGGCCAAAAACGCCTTCAAAATCGGGCAACACCTCTTCTAGAGAAATACCTTGAAACTGTCCGTTTTGTGATATTCTCACCAAACCGTTTCTAACTCTAGAATTGGTTACCCACAAGTTATTCTGTTTGTCATAGGTACCTCCGTTAATACGCACGCCTCCATTGGTTACATTCCACCGTTGTAGCGGGCTGTTGGTATCGTCGTATAAAATAGTGGGGATATCATCGTTAATTTCGAGCAAGCCATCAAAAAAGGACGGTATAAATACTTGGGAAGGATTAAGCGGGTTAATGGCCACATTGGAGAGTTCTCTTGCGCCCAATACCTCGGTAAAGGGGATATTGGTCCATCCACTATCTACGACAAAATGACTCACCCCTTTTTCGGTAAGCGGGAAGGGGTTATAGGTTAAAGAATAGGCTCCATAGACAGCCCATAGCTGGTTAGTGGCGGCCTCGATGCTAAAAATATCATTTTCAATAGGGCCATCTGGCAGAAGTTGTCTCAGGTTGGCGCTACCACTCAGGGTAAAATCGATCACCCCCGAACCTCGTGTTCCTATGTAAAGATGGTCGTTAAAATAGGTCGTACTACTGTAATCATTTACAAAATCACCTAAGGTGGTAATAGTACGGTCTACCTGATCATCTGCATTTCTCAATTCGATAAAAGAACTCAAGGTAACATTGAGTGCATTTGCAGTACCTCTGAGATCCTGGATGGGCTCGTCATAGCGCAAGAGAATAGGAAAGAAGGTTCCGTTGGTTGATTTGCGAAGCCGAAAGAATACGGTTCCTACATAAATGGCATCTTCATAGGTGGTGATAAACAAAGCTGGTTCATTAGACACCTGAGACCAATTATTAAAATCGATGATATTTGAGTTGCCTACCAAGGCGCGTCTTACACCACCCTGTCCGGCTGCGGCATAGATATAATCTCCAAAAATGGTCGTTTGTCCTATGTCTAGCGCTCCACCGTTATCTCCTATAAAATAAGAGTCGTCAAACTCGAGACGGCCCAGATCAAATAGTGAAATTCCAAAACCCGTCGAGATATAGACAAAGCCATTAAACTCCATAAAGTGATTGATTCTTTTCTGAGTGGGAGGAATCGATGGTTTGTTTAGAATATCTACAACAGTGAGCACATTTTTATTGTCTCCAACAACTACGTCAATAAGACCATTCTCGTAACCTACCAATAAGGTTTGAAATTCGGCGCTGTAATATATAGAAGAGATATCCTCGCCAGAGAGACCATTGATAGTAGATCTTGTAGTTAAAGAACCGTCAAGGGTAGAATAGATAAATACCGCATTTTCGGAGGCTACGTATAGAGCTCCGTTTCCTTCAGTTACGTCAACAACTTGACTATAGGCAAAATATCCAGTCCAGTCATCAGAAAAGTCCTGCCCTAAAGCGATAAAAGGCAAACACAGGAGTAGGTATGTAAATAATTGTTTCAAAAAGGTCACTTTGGTAGCTATAACCGTTCAAAAGTACAATTATTGCCCGATTTGTTAAAGGAATTCAGCTTAGGTTACCATTGTCTGTAATCGATTTCGCAAAAGCGAAGTCCTAAGACTCATAACCCATCTCAAAACGAAGTGAAAAAGCACCACCTCGAGTATCGGTAGTAAAGAACAAATAAAAAAGGACGACCACTGGCCGTCCTTTTTTATTTAGTATTAGAGGGATGTTAGACCACTCCTTGAGCTAGCATGGCGTCGGCAACTTTTACAAAACCGGCCACATTGGCTCCTTTTACATAATCGACAAAACCGTCTTCATCTTTGCCGTACTTTACACAAGCCTCGTGAATATCTAGCATAATGTTGTGTAATTTATTGTCAACCTCTTGAGCCGTCCAGCTATAGCCTAAGCTGTTTTGAGACATCTCAAGTCCAGAGGTAGCCACACCACCTGCGTTAGAAGCTTTTCCTGGAGAAAATAAAATTTTGGCGTCTTTAAACACTTCAATAGCTTCTGGAGTCGATGGCATATTAGCTCCCTCTCCTACACAGATACAACCATTTTCAACAAGGGTTTTCGCATCGTCTTCCTTAAGTTCGTTTTGCGTAGCACAGGGTAAGGCAACATCACATTTGATACCCCATGGTGTTTCACCTTCGTGAAAAGTAGCATTTGAATATTCAGAAACGTATTCTTTAATACGCCCACGACGTTCATTTTTGAGGGCCATAATAAATTCGAGTTTATCTTGGTCAATCCCATCGGTATCGTGAATAAATCCTCCAGAATCAGACATCGTCACCACTTTGGCACCAAGTTCAATTGCTTTTTCTGCGGCATATTGAGCAACATTTCCAGAACCAGAAATGACCACGGTTTTTCCTTCCATTTTTTCATCTCTAGTCTTGAGCATGCTCTGTGCAAAATAAACATTGCCATAACCAGTCGCTTCAGGACGCATCAGCGATCCTCCGTAAGACAATCCTTTACCTGTGAGAACACCCGTAAATTCGTTGCGCAATTTTTTGTATTGTCCAAACATATACCCGATCTCACGACTACCAACGCCAATATCTCCCGCAGGAACATCGGTATTAGGGCCTATATGACGAGCGAGCTCAGACATAAAGCTTTGGCAAAAACGCATGACCTCTGCATCTGTTCTACCTTTAGGGTTAAAATCTGAACCACCTTTACCACCACCCATAGGTAATGTCGTGAGACTGTTTTTAAAAACTTGTTCAAACCCTAAGAACTTGAGAATACTCAAGTTTACAGAAGGGTGGAAGCGAAGCCCTCCTTTATAAGGTCCAATCGCGCTATTAAATTCGACACGATAGCCACGGTTAACATGAATCTCACCATTGTCATCGGTCCAGGGTACTCTAAAGGTTATTGTACGCTCTGGTTCAACCATACGCTCTAATAACTTTTTTCCTTGATATTTTGGATTTTCTTCAATAAAAGGAATTACAGTTTCTGCTACCTCGTGTACAGCCTGCATAAATTCAGGCTCATTTGGGTTGCGCTCTGCGACTTGGTCGACAAAATTTTTAATACTGTCTGACATAACTTTATATGTTGATGGATAATTTAAGTGTGTATTCTACGTTTGATTATGATGCAAATATAAGTTATCCTAAATTTTGGCTACCTAATTTTTTCATTTTCGTAAAAATATTGGCCTTTTTTTAAGATATCTTGCTTTTTTCATAGCTGCTCAGCACAAAAATTTCGCTGTAAGCCTAGTTTTTATATATTTGCTTTTGTCTCAAACGCTCCTAATTTATGAAAGCCAAACACCTACTATTGGCAATCACTACGTTTTTCTTAGCTCATAATGAGGTAAGTGCACAGCTTGGATTTTCGCATGAGATCGGTGTTATCACGGGTCCTGTAGCATTTCAATCTGATTTTGGCTTGCGTAATGATTTTGATACTAACAAAGGAAATATCGGTTTTGGAATCGGTATAGTACACTACCTGAATTTCTCTTATCGGGCAGATTGTAATTGCTATTCTCAGGATACTTATTTCAATGATCACTTTAAGGTGCGTAACGAAATCGACTATCACGTAACTAATCTGAACCATTTTGGGGAGGAGTCAGAAGATAATGATTTTGGTGGCCTGGTGTTGAGAAGTCATAAAGGAAGAGCCAATGTTTTTGAAATAGGTACACAGCTCGAATACTT
Source organism: uncultured Flavobacteriaceae bacterium (assembly GCA_964549485.1). Classification (GTDB taxonomy): domain Bacteria; phylum Bacteroidota; class Bacteroidia; order Flavobacteriales; family Flavobacteriaceae; genus Dokdonia. The sequence goes on along the minus strand of CAZJWI010000050.1, from coordinate 15,606 downwards.
CCCGATGAGTATCCGTGATTTTATGGCGGGGTCTTATCGTATTGCGCCATATTTTAGTTTGGGAGCACATTTTGTATCCTTCAATCCCGATGCCAGTTCTGATCTTGGACCATTAGGATCTCCCGCCACCACCTTTGCTCCATTCCTTCAGGGTGATGGTCGATTTGGAGGTATTGATGATAGCGCTGGATCTACCTGGGCAATTACCTGGAGTACAGGGATACGGTATAAACTTGGTATTCTAAGTGATTTGTTAATTGATGCCCGATGGCATTACTATACTTCAAATTGGGTAGATGGTTTAAATCCCGATGAACGTTTTTATCCTCCTAACAGGGCCAATGATTGGATCTTTTGGTTAAATGTGGGATACATTTATTATCTCGATTGAGAATAAACAAAGAAATAAAACGAAAAGGCTTTCTAACATAGAGAGCCTTTTTTGTACCCTATAGACTAGTTTAAACTAAGCTAAGGCTTGTTTTAGATCGTCAATCAAATCTTGGGCGTCTTCAATACCCACACTTAGTCTTATCAAGGAATCTTTAATTCCTAGCTTTTCTCTCTCGGCTTTTGGGATAGCCGCATGGGTCATCGTTGCCGGGTGACCTGCCAGCGATTCTACACCTCCCAAACTTTCGGCCAGTGTAAATAATTTAAGTTTTTTGAGGAAATCATAGGCCGCTTTAAGAGAATCTTCTTTGGTTGTAAAAGAAATCATCGCGCCAAAACCAGTCATTTGAGATTTGGCGATATCATGATTGGGATGCTCCTTAAAACCGGGCCAATACACTTGGTCTACCTTAGAATGATCTTTGAGATAATGAGCAATTGCTTTAGCGTTTTCACAGTGGCGTTGCATACGCACGTGAAGTGTTTTTATTCCTCTAAGAGCCAAGAAACTATCTTGAGGACCGCATATAGCGCCGCTAGCGTTTTGAATAAAGTATAATCTTTCGGCTAGGGCTTTATCCTTAACAACCAGGCCGCCCATGACCAAATCACTATGCCCTCCTAGGTATTTGGTCGCACTATGCATCACAATATCGGCTCCTAAGTCTAGAGGTTGTTGTAGGTAGGGAGTGGCAAAGGTGTTGTCTACAGCGAGTAGGAGCTCATGTTTTTGTGCTATAGCAGCAACCTGCTTAATATCGATAATATTCATCATAGGATTGGTAGGGGTTTCTACCCAGACCAACTTGGTATTTTCATTGATACATGCCGTGATATTGGATGTATCATCCAGTCCTACAAAATGAAACCTAATACCAAAATTTTCAAAGATCCGGGTAAATAGACGATAAGTCCCTCCATACAAATCTGAGGTAGTGATGACTTCATCGCCCGGAGAGAGTAACTTAAGCACTGCGTCAATAGCCGCCACACCCGATCCAAATGCCATACCGTAGGCTCCATTTTCTATACTGGCAAAAGCGTTTTCAAGAGCATGTCTCGTAGGGTTTCCAGAGCGGCCATAGGCGTATTTTATAGTTTTGCCTGGGGTGCTTTGAGCATAGGTTGAGGTTTGATAAATGGGTGGCATGACAGCGCCATAAGCTTTGTCAGGATGTTGGTTTCCGTGTATGGTTTTGGTATTAAATTTCATATTCTCGATTTGTAACTGTTTATCCTCTTAGATACATTATATGAATTGTAAATGTAGCATTCCCGTTGCGCAATCGCTAAAATGAGATTACCTTTAGAAAATGATTAACGCTCCCCAAAAGAAGAAGCATACCTTCTTTTTATCCTTAGTTGTGTTGTTTCTTATGTTTTCTTGTACAAAAGATGTCGAGTATCAATTTGATACTATTTTTATTGATACGTCCAATTTTCAACAATGTGAATACGAGCAGTGTCCAGAGGTACATATAGAAGCATTGACACTATTGCAACCACCTTATTTGAAAGCTGTAGTAGATACAGCGCTTACCAACTACTACCACGAGCTACTCACTATTCAAGGCCAGGCGTTTAGCTCACTAAGACAGGATGTACAAGCCTATCTCAACAATGCGCAAACGGCCTATCCAGAAGATTCTATTTTATCAGAAACACATGAGCTAGAAATAACTACGCATCCCAGTTTTTACAACAATGATATTTTAAGTCTACAAACCTACACCTACCAATACGCTGGTGGGGCACACGGTTATAGCAAATTGTACTATCACAATTTTGATGTCGCTAAGGCAGGGCTACTGTCTCCACTAGATCTTATCAAAGATGTTCCGGCTTTTACCGCTTTCGCGAAAGCGTATATTGCACAAACACATGCCAAAGACCAAGAACAACAACCTGATTTACCCCAATTTGGTAATCAACCCTTCACCCTCCCAGAGATAATTGGCTTTACTGAAGAAGGCGTGCATCTATACTATCAAGCATTTGAAATTAATGATTTTCAACAATATCCTGCCGAAGTGATACTACCGTGGGAGCAGGCTAGAGCGTATCTTACTTTCTAACCACTCGAGACAGCGCCATAGCATACCCGAGATGTAAACCTTCGTGAAAATTATTAAACTCAATGGCTTGTTCTACAGTATCTAATACGCCTCCAGTAGTGCCTAAAGTATAGGAGGTGAAGCTTGCAAACAGATCGTTTTTATAATCCTGCTTGAGCTGTTCTAGGGTGCTGTACAACAAGGTCTTAATATTGTCTATGGCATTTTGTGAAATCGCTCCTTCTGGCTTGGAACCTTTGCGATAGGCAGCAATGAGATCGGGGTCAAGGGAAATAGGTTGATTGGAAAGCCCATATACCAGCAATTGCTGTGTGATAATACTATGACCGATGTTCCAGATAATATTGTTATTAAAACCTTCTGGCACTTTGTTTAGCTCAGCAGGGGTATGGTTGTTAATGAGTTTTTCTAAAAGCTGTCGGTTTTTAAGACAGATGTCAAAAGCGTATGTCATGCGATAATTTTTTCTAAAAATACGGCAAATAAAGACCAATTCGCGGTACTTTTGAGCTGTCAGTACACTAAAATGGTGATCCTATGAAGAAAATTTATCACTTATCAAGTTGTAATACATGCAGTCGTATTCTTGGCGAGCTTCAACCTAGTGAAGAAGTTGTCTTGCAGGATATAAAAACAGCACCGCTTACCTTGGCACAATTAGAGGCCTTACGAGACTTGACAGACTCTTATGAAGCCCTGTTTAGTAGACGTGCTCAGTTGTATCGAAAAAAAGGACTTGCAGACCAGGTCTTGACCGAAGCCGATTACAAAAGACTCATCCTAGAACATTATACTTTTTTAAAAAGACCTGTGATTATTGTAAACGATAGGGTATTTATCGGGAATAGTAAAAAAGTGGTGGCCGAGGCCAAAAAGGCACTGGCCTCTTAATTAGTGTTATGAGCAAAAGACATCTCGCTTTCTTAGCTGCGTTTGGAGCAAGCTTTATCTATGGTTTAAATCATACCTTGGCCAAAGACATTATGCCTACCCATATTAAACCTTTTGGGTTTATTATGTTGCGGGTCTTAGGAGCGGCCTTACTTTTCTGGATTAGTAGTCTATTTGTTCAAAGAGAAAAGATTGATAAGAAGGACTGGTTGAGAATAGCTCTTTGCGCTCTTTTTGGAATGACTGTAAATATGCTCTGTTTCTTTAAAGGACTTGATTTGTCTACTCCAATAAACAGCAGCGTAGTCATAACCATCTCTCCTGTTATATTACTGCTGCTGTCGGCAGTTTTCCTAAAAGAAAAAATAACCTTGCTCAAAGGTTTAGGAATAGGAATAGGCTTTATTGGAGCTATTGTATTGATACTTTTTGGGGCTAAGGAACAGGAAAATGCTCCCAATATTCCTTTGGGAAATATATTGTTTCTGATCAATGCCACAGCGTACTCCATTTACTTGATTATTGTGAAACCACTCACAGCCAAGTACAGCTCGATTACATTGATGAAGTGGTTTTTTCTCATAGCTGTTTTTATGAATATGCCCATAGCCCTGCCTGAGTTCTTAGAAGTACAATGGACAGCCTTGCCAGCCTCGGTTATAGGGGTTATGATATTTGTGGTAGTAGGTACTACCTATTGCACGTATTTATTCAATGTGTTTGCCCTGAGAGAATTAAAACCTTCAACAATTGGCGCATTTATTTATTTACAACCGCTCTTAGCAACCCTTATAGCCATACTCTTAGGGGCAGACTCGCTCACGCTGGTCAGAGTATTGGCCGCGAGTTTAATCTTTTTAGGAGTGTATCTAAGTACGAGAAAAAAGAAAGCCGCTATTGCCTAATCTTGATGTGTCATATTATACAACCAGTAGTGCCATAGCACCTCGGCTTTGGGAACAACTGGATACAATGCAAAGTTTTTACTTTTCTAAATCCTTTCTAGAGGCTTTTGAAAAGGCCAATCCAGCCATAGTATTTACCTATGTGATATTTGAGACAAATAATAGTGCAAAGGGTCTGGCTGTCATTCAATCATTGAGTGTCAAGCTAGAAACGGCAACTGCAAATTTGCCTTTACCACAGCGCTTCTTGAAAACACTGCAATGCTATGTCAGTAGACGCCAGCGGGAGATCACGCTTTGTGGCAATGTGTTTCTAAGTGGCAACTTTGGGGTGTATATAGTAGACCCCGGTCTAGCTCCCCAAATGTATAGGACCTTGGGGCGCATACTGCCCAATGTGAATACACCCAAGAAGGCAAAAGTCTTTTTTTTCAAAGATTTTAATGTGCAAAATCAAGCTGATGCGAAGGTGCTAGAGCGTCAACACTACCATCCGTTTGAGGTGGCACCTAATATGATCCTGACTATCAAATGGTCAGATTTTGCCTCCTATAAACAAAGTCTTAAATCCAAATACCGGATAAAGATTAATAAGGCCGATACTAAGAGTAGTGCACTCGAGCTGCGTGAGTTAGATGCTCCCCAAATTTTTAAATACGCGCCCAAGTTACAAGAACTCTACTCCAATATAACAGATAGAGCTTCCTTTAATGCCGTAGAGATGGATATGCGCACCTATGGATTTTTAAAAGAGCGCTTTCGCGAAAGCGTGATCGTAAATACCTATTGGTTAAAAGATGAAATGGTAGGTTTTGCAACTAGTTTTGTGCTAGAAGACCAGTTAGACGCCCATTTTATAGGTTTGGATTATGGCTTGAATAAAACCCAAAGTATTTATCCGAGGATACTAAATGATTATGTGCGTTTGGCTATTGATAAGCAGGTAAAAGTGCTCAATCTTGGTCGTACAGCCTCTGAGATTAAAAGTACCATAGGAGCAAGCCCACAACCACTGCTGTGCTACGTTAAGCACAAACGAACCTTGGCCAACAGCTTGTTTAGACCCTTAGTAGCTCAAATAAAAATGACTCCCTACAAACAGCATCAACCTTTTAAAAAAGACAAGCGCTAACTTATCTCATATTTCCAGATTAAGACGTTAAAAGCTTTGACGGCTGTATTACAACCAAAATTATAGGGGCGTAAGCGCTTGGGCTGCTTATAGTTTGCCCACAGTAGGGTTTAACATTTAATATCATAAACTACTGAAAATCATCACTATATTTATATGAGAAAATAACAATCTAAAAGACATTCAAATGAAAACAAGTGAAATCGCAACAAATTTGGTGAGCTGGTGTAATGCCGGAGATTATGATCGCTGCTATAAGGAACTTTACAGTCCTAACATAGTAAGTCTAGAACCTAAGGGGGCCGAGATGGAGCGCTCCGAAGGCATGGAAGAAGTGGGCAAAAAAGGCGAATGGTGGGAGACCAATTTTGAAGTCCATAGTAGTACTGCGAGTGAACCTATCGTTGCCGACAATTGGTTTTCGGTTCGATTTGAAATGGATACCACGCACAAGCCCAGTGGTCAACGTGCTAAGACATCAGAGATTGGCGTCTATCAGGTAAAAGATGGAAAAATTGTAAGGGAGCAGTTTTTCTACGATATGCCGGGACAATAGCACCAATAGGCCTGATAGAGATCTTGTTTTTAAAGAAAACTAAAGATCCAAATGCTCAGGCATTTGCCCATGTGCGCGCATATCTTCTTTGGTGAGTATTTTGTAATCACTGGTTTTGGGTGCCAGATCGAGTATAGGAAGCAGGCTTTCAGGAAGCCCTGTCAATTTTCTAGTTTCCAAATGCATCCAGCCCCCTTGCATGCTGCCGCGGGCGAGATTACGTCCTTTGTGATCGTAAAAATTGTGTACAAATTTAAAAAACATACCGTCTTTGCTAGCTCCACCTAATTCAAAGCTCACCTTAATCGGTTTGCCTTGAAACGCCTCTTTAAAAAAGAAAATTTGCTCGTGAAATACGACTGGGCCAATGTTATAGGTCAACATTTCTTTTTGACTTAGGCCATTTTCAATCAAATAGGCCATACGGGTATGACTCATATAATTGACATATGCCGAATTAGCCAAATGTCTGTTGGCATCTATATCGCTCCAACGAATATCAAACTCTTTAAAATACATAGTATTATTCTATAATAGATTTACGATAGGCAAAGATAGTATGTTCTTGTTGTAAATACAGATTTAGAGGACTCGTAAAATAGATCTTTATTAGTGGGGCTATCTATATTAAAAGGCTTTTGTTTATTAAAACAATCAAGCAACAATCCAAGATACTCTTAGGACTGTTGCTTGGTATGCTTATTATATTTGGCTCATACCGCCATCAACCTCTAGCTCTATCCCATTGATATAGGAAGCAGCATCACTGGTGAGGAAGGTCACTGCTTTGGCAACTTCTTGAGCTTCACCAAAACGCTGTAAAGGAACATTCTGAGCAAAATTCTCACCCATCTCTGATACTTGTTCCTGGGTCATGCCATCCATTTTGGAATAAATTGGAGTACCTATAGGGCCTGGGGCAACCGCATTCACTCTAATTTTTCTAGGAGCCAGTTCTGTTGTGAGTACTCTAGAATAAGCACGTAATGCCCCTTTGGTAGCACTGTAAACACCTGCGCCTTCAAATCCTTTTTGATGTACAATAGAGGTATTAAAAAGGATGCTACCTCCATCATTCATTTCTGGGATAGCGGCCTTGACCAAAAACACGGGTCCTTTTACATTAATATCAAATTGATTGTCATAAAAGGCTTCGTCAAACTGGTCTGAAGGGGCAAATTGTGCTACTCCTGCATTGGCAAATAGCACATCAATTTTGCCATAGTTGGCTACCGTTTCTCGTATTAGTCTATCATTGTCTTCTGGAATGGCTTGATCTGCCAAAACAGTTCTAAAATCGCCAGAGAGTTGTTGGGCAGCCTGATCTAAAGCGGTTTGTCTACGACCAGAAAATACCACTTTAGCTCCTTCTTCTAAAAAGGCCTGGACGCTGGCTAGTCCAATTCCAGAATTACCGCCGGTTACGACAACGACTTTGTTTTTAAATGTTTGCATAGTATATAGTTGTTAAAATTTATTGAAACGAACGTTTCAAATGTTAGTAAAAAAAATTAGTTAAGAGTATCCATAGTTGTGTCAATAATATTTTTCAAAGTCTCGGGCTCTGTTATAAGAATACCTGTCATTCTCAGACCTTGAAATGCGCTGTAGAGGTAGTAAGCGTACTGAGTAGCAGTTTTCTTGGTATTAATAACTTGATGGTCCTGACCTTCTTGAACCAGATCTTTAAACAACTTGATGGTGGCGCCTTCATGCTGCTGCAAGATATGTCTAATAGAGGCGGTGGTACGGGAGAGCTCGGCCTTACAATTGAGATTGAAGCAGCCTTTTTGCTGAGTATCGCTACACATTTCCGCGAAAGCGTATTCAAAAATGTTACGAATCGCAGCCTTGGGATTATCTGCATCTCTAAGTGCGCGATCAAAATGAACCTTCCCTGCTTCCTGATACTGTTTAAGTACCAAATTATACAACTCTTGTTTGCTCCCAAAAGAATTGTATAGGCTACTTCTATTTAGACCAGTCGTTTCAACTAGATCTTGCATAGAGGTACCATTGTACCCTTTGTTCCAGAATAAATCTCGGATCTGGCAAAGTACTTTTTCTCTATCAAAAAGTTCAGTTCTGGGCATCTAATATTGAAATGATTGGTACAAATATATTTGAAATGATCGGTTTACAATAGCTTTTATTAAAAATTTAAGAATTGAACCCTGTTGATGCGACCTCTTATTTGCTCTTGTTATAGGATAGACGAGCTATATCTCCAAGGTATTGATGTATTTGACTTACCACTACACTACCTTCTCCAACCGCCCCAGCTACTCGTTTTACAGATCCTTTTCTCACGTCGCCCACGGCAAAACAGCCAGGGACGCTGGTTTCTAATGCCTGTGGTTCTCTGTTGGAGTAGATAGCACATCGATTGATTGCTTTTTGTGGGATGTCACTGCCTGTACAAATAAAACCTTTGGGATCTGTCACTACCATATCACCTATCCAATCTGTGCAGGGTTTGGCGCCAATAAACGTAAACAGATTAGTAATATCAACTTGCTTAGTTCCTTTATCGCTATGAGTAATGGTTAGCTTTTCCAAATGACTATCTCCGTGTAAATGGGTCACCTCTGTGTTTAAGTGTATCGTAATGTTGTCCTTGGCCTCCAAACGCTGTACTAAATAATCACTCATTTTGGCACCAAGATCGTCTCCTCTTAGTAATACCATAACCTCTTTAGCAAAACCTGATAAAAACATGGCAGCCTGTCCCGCCGAATTACCGCCACCTACAACTCCTACAATTTCATCGGTACAACTGCTCACATTCATCCCAGTAGCCGAGTAAAACACACCGCTGCCTTCAAAGTGTTCTAACCGTTCTAGGGTTAACCTGCTATAGGTAGCTCCAGTGGCTGTAATAATTGATTTGGTCTCGATGGTCTTACCGTTGCTCGCTTCTACGATAAAGTGATTGCCTTTGCGTCTAATACTTTTGGCGCGATGCGGAATGGAAATGTGGCATCCAAATTTTTGAGCTTGGACATAAGCTCTGTTAGCGAGATCTCCCCCAGATATGCCTGTGGGAAAACCGAGGTAATTTTCAATCTTAGAACTTTTTCCTGCTTGCCCACCAGGCGCATTGCTATCTATTGTGACACAGTCCAAGCCTTCCGAAGCAGCATATACACTAGCTGCAAGCCCTGCTGGACCTGCTCCTACAACCAGCACATCAAAAATTCTATCTTCAAAATCGGAAAGGACACCTGTATTGCGAGCTACCTCTTCTATGGTTGGATTTTTACAGATGGTTTGATCATTTGCAATCAAAACTGGTAAATCTTCTTTGCACACGTCAAAATGCGCTAGCAGTTCTAAAGCCTCCTCCTGTTTATCGACATCTATAAAATGAAACCAAATATGGTTCTTTTCCATAAAATCTCTAATCTCATAGGTCTTATTAGAATTTTCATTTCCTACGAGTTTGATACCTCCTACGATATCGTCCAGAACTGTTTCTTGTCGCAATAAAAAGGCATTGAGAAGTACATCAGAAATGTCACTGTGTTTGGCAATAGCTTCTTTGATGTGATCTGGTTTGATCTCGAGGATTGTACTGCCTTTTTCGGCATAGCCGTTAAATATGGCTACGCGGTTTGACAACATGCTATTGTCTCCAGAAAATTCATTTTTTTGATGCTTGACAATTACTTCATCGTCATTTGATGGATCTTCAACAGTAATTTCTCCTTCCAAAACGGCATAAAAATTATAATTGGATTGGCCTGGTTCAAATAAGAGGCAACGCTCGTCAATTGATAAAATCTTTCCGTATGACTTGAGCGTATTAAGCTGTTTAGCGTTTAATTCTGGAAATCTTGGATCTTTCATTTGGCATATGTTGAGAGCAAGATCAATTCTCCCGGGCAAGGCTATTACTAACAGGGTGTCTTGCTAAAAGTTAGGAGAACTAATTTCTGATCTTATTATAAATATACAAGTTCACAATTCTTTATATAAGAAGCAAAGCTTTTGTTTTTATTTACCATTTTATCGAGGCATTTATGAGCGGGATAAGAACAAACAAATTCCTATTTTTAACAAAAACTATCTTATGTATATCAAAAGGAATATTGGTTGGGGGCTCATATTGCGCTATGCTTGGAAGAATCTCATCTTTTTTAGTTTATATGCTGGCGCTATCTTTTGTGTATATTACTTTTTAGGCTGGACGTTTATAGATATTCCATTTCAACCCATAAGTGTCATAGGGATTGCGGTGGCTTTTTATATCGGCTTTAAAAACAGTCAGAGCTATGATCGATTTTGGGAGGGACGAAAGATCTGGGGAGGTATTGTGAATTACAGCAGAACCTGGAGTATTCAGGTTTTGAGTTTTGTACAAACAGGTAATGAGCAGCTCGATAAAAAATTACACACTCAAATGATTTATCGTCATATAGCCTGGATCAACAGTCTGAGGGTCCAATTGAGACAGCCCAAAACCTGGACGCTCAAGTCCAATAGGATGGTTGAGAAAGTTTTTGACAAACACGGTGAGCGTAATATTTCGTGTGAACAAGCTATAGGTCTGGTAAGCGAGCAAGAATTTGAAGATTTGAAAAAGAGGGTTAACCCAGCAACCCATTTGGTCAAAAATCAGGCGCTAGTCATAAAAGATTTAAAAAAACAAGGAACTCTTGATGGGTTTCAGGAGGATCAGATGCAATCGGTGCTTGAAGAGCTGTACAATTTACAAGGTAAGTGTGAGCGAATTAAAAACACGCCTTTCCCTAGACAGTACGGATATTTCGCAAAGCTATTTTGCTGGGTGTTTGTCCTGTTGATCCCCTTTGGATTACTGGATGTTTTTGAGGACGAAATGGGTTCATTAGCTTCAGATATTCAAGGGAGTTACATCTTTTTAATGATTCCCTTTTCGGTCTTGATATCCTGGATTTTTGTCACGATGGATAGTATAGGTGACAATAGTGAAGATCCATTCGAAGGACGCATCAACGATGTCCCGATGACCGCCTTATGTCGCACTATAGAAATTGACTTACGCGATATGCTCAACGAAGATCCGTTACCCGAGGGAGTACTACCCAAAGACAATATCCTGTATTAATGCCACTAGTATCATCTGCTTTTCGCGCAAGCGGGCCCTTTAAAGACACGCATTTTTCTACCATTTATTCGGCAAAGATTAGACGGGTTAAAGGAGTGGTTCAAGAGCGAGAACGTATCGAACTGCCCGATGGAGATTTTATCGATATAGACTGGACGGCTGCTAGTACCACGGCAAGTCCCAAATCGGTCTGTTTGCTCTTTCACGGGCTCGAAGGAAATGCCCAACGCAGTTATATGTTGGGAATGGCCAAATTGCTTTCGCGAAATGGTATGGATGTGGCTGCAGTAAACTTTAGAGGATGTAGCGGAACCCCCAATAGGTTGTATCGCTCCTATCACAGTGGGGACACCGACGATATTAGGTATTTGGTCAATCTGTTAGTTAAATCCAAGGACTACGCAAGTGTATTTTTATACGGGGTGAGCCTAGGAGGAAATGCGCTGTTAAAATATCTCGGAGAAAAAAAACAGATACCACCACAGGTCAAAGCCGCAGCCACAGTAGGAGTACCCAGTGATCTAAAAGCCTCCTTAGATCAACTTACCTTAGGTCAGAATTGGGTGTACCGCACTTCTTTTTTATTTGATCTTAGACGCAAATACCGTAAAAAGATCCCTGCTCATCCCGAAAAAGGGTCCTGGCAGGCCTATCACAAGATCAGATCTTTACAAAGTTTTGACGACATCTATACAGCGCCTGCCCATGGGTTTGAAAATGCCTTAGATTATTATCAACAGGCTAGCAGCTTTGGTTATATTTCTAAAATTGAAATACCTACATTACTATTAAATGCCAAAAATGATTCATTTCTTCACGGCAATTGCTATCCTTATACCCATGCCGAAAATTCAAAAAGTGTTTTTCTGGAAACCCCACAGCATGGAGGGCATGTAGGCTTTTACAAGGCTGGGGATTTTTATTATATCGAGCTGCGTAGTTTAGATTTTTTTATCGAAAATGGCGCTAAAAAATACTAGGAGTTCCTATCTTTAAATATTGATAAAACGATGCAACTATGAAATTGAAACTAGTACTGGCAGCGGTGGCCATGAGTGCCTTATTTGCAAGCTGTGGCGGTGAAAAAAAAGAAGAGAAAAAGGAGAAAGTGACTCTAGGTAGTCAAAAACCTGCGGCAACTAAAGATGCTAATGCTGTCAATTTGGCTCTCGCAGGAAACGATCAAATGCGCTATGATAAAGATGAATTTACCGTTCAATCTGGCCAAGAAGTTACCTTAACCCTAAGACATACTGGAAAAATAGGTGTTGATGTAATGGGGCACAATTTTGTGTTGTTAAAAAAAGGGGTAAACATTCCAGCCTTTTCGGCAAATGCAGCTGCTGCGGGTAAAAGCAATGACTGGATTCCCGAAGACGACAAGGACGTAATTGTTCATTCTAAGATGATAGGTGGAGGTCAAAGTACCTCAATTACCTTCACTGCCCCAGAACCAGGCACTTACGATTTTATTTGTAGTTTTCCTGGACACTCTGGGTTGATGAAAGGTAAGTTTATTGTGAAGTAGACTGCTGATTATCAGGCATTTATTATTCTAGTTTAGAAAATCGTCAGATTCTTTATAGGCTGCGATGACGCGTTTTTCGCCAGCGATTCCTTCTATAGAATTTCCGTGTTCCATACCAAGAACACCGTCAAACCCCTTGGCATGGATAAATTTGAATACATTTTTGTAATTGATCTCTCCTGAGGTGGGTTCGTTACGTCCTGGGTTATCTCCAATCTGAAAATAGGCAATCTCATCCCAGCAACGCTCTATATTAGGTATTAAATTACCTTCTTGAATTTGCTGATGGTAAATGTCGAATAAGATTTTACAAGAGGGGCTATTTACCGCTTGACAGATTTGATACGCTTGAGGCGATTCTGAGAGAAACAGTCCTGGATGATTTCTAAAGTTTAAAGGCTCTAAGACCATGACAAGCCCATGAGGTTCTAAAATTTCTGCTGCCTGTCTAAGTGCTGTTACTACATTGGCGGTCTGATAATTCATATTCTGTCTTAAGTCAACATGACCTGGTACCACTGTCATCCATTTGGCCCCTACGCGCTTGGCCACCTCAACCGATTTTTTAATATCATCAAGAAACTCGTTGCGCCACTGCGGCTTGCCACTGGCTAGATTAGGCTGTGTCCAATAGATTTTATGAGCGACAAAAACACCCATAGTCATGCCATACTCTTGCATAGTTTTGGCCATCGCTTCTTGCTGAGCTATCGGTCTATTGCGCATCTCGTTGTCTTCAAAGGCGCTAAAACCCTGACGAGCCATAAATTCTAGCTGAGCTATAGGATCGTCACCTGCGTGCGCTTTAAACATACCAATATGTGGCGCGTATTTTAAATTGAATTGGTGTTTTGGTAGCGGTAAAGAAGGATTCTTGACAGTATGCGCTTTGTTAAAAGCGTGCCCTAAACCAACAGTCCCTAGACTTAAAAAGGAACCCGCAAGAGCTCCTTTTTGAATAAATTTTCTACGTTTCATAATGATATATTAAGGTCGCTTTGTGATATGTTATCCAGACCTGAGTCTTGACAGCTTATAGCGAATATGCTTTACCTCCCGTGGCTTCACTAAGGGGCAAACAACCTATTTGTTGTCCCGGAATGGGTTCATAGGCCAAGACATTTTCTCCAATTTCTTCTGAGGCTCTCCAACCCCAAATCGTCATACCGCGAATATTGTTTACTATACTATAGGCAGATGCGTCTGTATCAGGAATAACCGATTTGTCGCGTTGATAGGCCTGATAAAACTCGCCTAGCTTTTCGCGAAAAGCGGCCTCCTCGACCTCACTAGCTTTTAAAAATTTGGCCAATACCTTATCGTAATCTTCTGGTGAACCATCTTCTAGTGGCTTATTTAAGTTTTTCTGAAACCAACCAGCTAGTCCTGCAAAGCCCAATCTTATCTGTGCCTGATCTTCTTCTGTCACCACTTCATTCCAGAAGGAATCTATAAATTCATGAACACCTAATTCTTTAGCTCCTGGAATAGTCTCGTCACTCGGAATAATAAGATCAACCATAGAACGCAAGGCGTGGCCTTCTTCTTTGGAAATAAATGTGGGTATAAATTCGGGTTCGTTAGAACAACTCTGTAAAAGACTTAATATGCTTGGAGTAGCTACAAGTGCTGTAGCACCCAATCCTAGATTTTTTAATACTTGTCTTCTTTTCATCTTATGCTTCTTTTTTGATTTGAGCAGCAGCGTGATTGGCCGCTCTGGCACTAAAGGCCATATACGTTAATGATGGATTGACACAACTTGCTGAGGTCATAAACGCGCCATCGGTTACATAGACATTAGGCACAGCATGAAGTTGATTGTTAGCATTACATACAGATGTTTTGGGATCTCTTCCCATACGGGCGGTACCCATTTCATGAATCCCGTTTCCAGGAGCACTAGGATCATCCATAGTTTGAATATTTGTAAAACCTGCGTTAGACAGCATCTCCTTAGCAGAGGCAATCATATCTTTACGCATCTCCCATTCATTTTCTTTCCACTCGGCGTCAAAGGTTACTGTGGGTAAGCCCCATTTGTCAAGTTTGTTGTAATCGAGCTCCATTTTGTTTTCGTGGTAGGGGAGACACTCTCCAAAGCCCATCAGACTTATAGTCCAGCCTCCAGGTTGTTGTACGGCATTTTTCAAATCCATACCATAACCTGCCTCGGCCACCAAGGCCTGAGTATCGCCACGTCCAGCACCACCTTGATAACCAAAGCCTCGCTTATATGTTTTTTGATCGGTATCACCGCCCAAATTTCTAAATCGTGGTATATAAATACCATTAGGACGACGACCTTTATAGTATTTGTCTAGGTCACCTTCCCACTTTGCAGTGGCCCCAGCTTTGAAGTGATGATCCATCAGATTATGACCTAATTCCCCACTGTCATTGCCCATACCGTTAGGGAAACGCTCACTTTTAGATTGCATAAGGATACTAGCCGTAGCTACAGCCGAAGCACATAAAAAAACGACCTTAGATTTAAACTCTAATTTCTCACCTGTTTCGGCATCGATCACTTTAACACCAGTGGCTTTACCGCTTTCTGGATCATAAACCACTTCAGATACTATAGAGTGTGGACGTAAAGTCATATTACCTGTTCTTTCGGCAGCTGGAAGTGTAGAAGAATTACTGCTAAAATAACCACCAAACGGACAGCCTCGCATACAGCGATTTCTAAACTGACAAGCCGATCGCCCATCATAAGTCTTATTTCCAGTGATATGTGCAACACGGCCTATGGTAAGAACGCGGTCTTTATAATTCTCGGCAATATTTTTCTTGAGTACCTCTTCGACGCAGTTAAGTTCCATAGGAGGACTAAACTTACCGTCGGGTAGTGCATCAAGACCAAGTTTTTCACCACTTACCGAAATATATTCTTCCACTTTATCATACCAAGGGGCAATATCTGCATATCTAACTGGCCAATCTACAGCAATACCTTCTTTTTTATTGGCTTCAAAATCTGCCTCACACCAGCGATAGCTTTGACGTCCCCACATCAGAGATCTTCCTCCTA
>CAZJWI010000049.1:0-13687 GCA_964549485.1 uncultured Flavobacteriaceae bacterium | reverse complement strand
GGTAAAAACAAGGCATAATGAGGTGGCTCCAAATCAGTTTGAGGTCGCTCCAATTTTTGAAGAAGCCAATCTGGCTGTAGATCATAATTCATTATTAATGAATATTATGGGGCGAGTAGCTTCACGTCATAACTTTAAAGTCCTACTCCATGAAAAACCATTTGCAGGTGTAAACGGATCTGGAAAGCACAACAATTGGTCGCTTTCAACAGATACGGGTGTTAATTTACTGGCGCCTGGAAAAACACCTATGAGTAATTTACAATTTTTAACCTTCTTTGTAAATACCATTAAGGCGGTTTATGAGCATGAATCGTTATTAAGAGCAGCAATAGCTTCGGCAAGTAACGACCATAGATTAGGAGCCAATGAAGCACCTCCGGCAATTATGTCGGTGTTTATAGGTGAGCAATTAACTAAGGTTTTAGAGGAGTTAGAAGGAGTTACAAAAGGGAAATTATCGCCTAAGGAAAAAACTGAACTAAAGCTAAATGTAGTAGGAAAGATACCAGATGTACTTCTAGATAATACCGATAGAAACAGAACCTCGCCCTTTGCTTTTACGGGAAATAAATTTGAGTTTAGAGCCGTTGGATCAATGGCTAATTGTGGTAACCCTATGACAGTTTTAAATACTATCGTAGCCAAACAACTAAAAGATTTTAAAGTTGAGGTTGACACCCTAATCAACAAAAAGGATTTAAAAAAGGACGAGGCCGTATTTAATGTTTTAAGAGAATATATTAAGTCTACTAAGTCTATATTGTTTGAAGGTAATGGCTACGGAGAGGCCTGGGAGGTAGAAGCCAAAAAGCGTGGATTAAGTCATAACAGAACAACTCCAGAGGCTTTAAAAGCCAAAATATCAAAAGCAAGTATAGCGCTATTTGAAGACATGGGGGTAATGAGTGAAATAGAAACTAAAGCACGCTACGAAATTGAGATAGAAGCCTATATAAAACATATTCAAATTGAAAGTAGAGTGTTAGGTGATATTGCCAGAAATCATATCGTTCCAACAGCAGTAAAATATCAAAATGTTTTGATTGAGAATGTGAAAGGGTTAAAAGAGATTTTTGAGGAAAAATATCATAATGTAGCAAAAGAACAGGTTAGCTTAATAGAAGAGATTTCTAATCATATAGAAGGTATTAATGGCAATGTTACAAAAATGATTGATGAAAGAAAAAAGGCCAATACTATTGAAAATGTAGAAAAGAAGGCAGCAGCATATTGTAAAAATGTTAAAAACCTTTTTGATGATATTCGGTATCATTGTGATAAACTTGAACTTTTAGTAGATGACGAGTTGTGGCCATTAACAAAGTATAGAGAATTGCTGTTTACGAGGTAGTGTTTAAAACTTGTAAAATCCTATTTTAAAAAAACAAGATTTTTTCATTCAAAAAATTACCTTTGCATCACAATACGATATTATGAGTGAAGAAGTTTCAAAACGATATGCACAACGTGGGGTTTCTGCGTCTAAAGAAGATGTACACAATGCCATAAAAAATATAGATAAAGGGCTATTTCCTAAGGCTTTTTGTAAAATAGTTCCAGATTATCTAACAAACAACGACGATTATTGTCTTATTATGCATGCCGATGGCGCAGGGACTAAATCTTCATTAGCCTATATGTATTGGAAAGAAACGGGTGATATTTCAGTCTGGAAAGGTATTGCTCAGGATGCATTAATTATGAACATCGATGATCTGCTATGTGTAGGCGCTACAAATAATATTATGTTGTCGTCTACTATAGGGAGAAATAAAAATTTAATTCCAGGTGAAGTGCTTTCTGCGATTATTAATGGTACTGAAGCATTACTGGAAGATTTAAAATCTTTTGGAGTAACCATACATTCAACAGGAGGAGAGACAGCTGATGTTGGAGATCTTGTAAGAACAATAATTGTTGATTCTACTGTAACGGCAAGAATGAAACGTAGCGATGTTATAGACAATGCCAATATTCAGGCGGGAGATGTTATAGTTGGATTAGAGAGTTTTGGTCAAGCTACTTACGAAAAAGAATATAATGGCGGTATGGGAAGTAATGGTCTAACCTCTGCACGACATGATGTGTTTAGTAAATATTTGGCTAAAAAATACCCAGAAAGCTTTGATGCCTCAGTTCCAGAAGCATTGGTGTATTCGGGAGGCGTTGCTTTAACCGATCATGTTGAAAATTCACCACTCGATGCTGGTAAGTTGGTGCTTTCGCCAACACGAACTTATGCCCCAATAATAAAAAAGATACTCTCCATGCATAATAGAGAAACGATTCATGGTATGGTACACTGTTCAGGAGGGGCGCAAACAAAAATTCTTCATTTTATAGATCAATTTCATATCATTAAAGATGATATGTTTCCCATTCCACCTCTATTTAAATTGATACAAAAGCAATCTAAAACAGACTGGAAAGAAATGTACCAAGTATTTAACTGTGGTCACAGAATGGAATTATATGTATCTCCAGAGATTGCCGAAAATATTATTGAAATTTCAAAATCTTTTAATGTTAATGCTAAAATTATTGGTAGGGTTGAAGCGTCTGAAGAAAAAAAGCTTACAATAAAATCGGAGTTTGGAGAGTTTACATACTAATTTGTTTTCTTTTTTGTTTATAGGAATGATTATTGGCAAAAAAGGAGATCAGTGAAATTAATCAAAACCAATCATGAAGCCCTCTGTATTTATTGTTTTTTGTTTTTTTTACGTCTCATCATTTGGACAACCTGATTGGCTTTTTATAAAAGCTGATAAAAGTGTATATGATGGTCCGAAATGGACTAATAATAACAAGGCCGCGTTCGATCTTAATGAAGCTGTTTTTATAAACTGGAATGCTGGAGGAACAAATTCTATTTCTGGGTTACTCGATTTGAAATCTCAACTTAATTATAAAGATAAATTTTTTGTTTGGAACAACGACGTGCATTTGCGTTATGGTATTAATGCACAGGAGGAACAGGAATTAAGAAAAACAGACGATTTATTTGAGGTAAATTCTAATTTAGGATATCATGCAAATGATCGCTCTAATTGGTATTATATGGCGCGATTTAATTTTAGAACCCAATTAACAAATGGTTTTAACTATCCAGATACAGATACCCCTATTTCTAGGTTTATGGCTCCAGGTTATGTGTTTTTTGGTGGAGGTATAGAGTATGGTAAGAATATGGAAAAACTATCGTTTTATTTTTCGCCACTAACTTTAAAAGGAACATTTGTATTAGATCAAGATTTAGCAAATGCAGGTTCCTTTGGGGTTAAACCAGCGGTTTATGATGATGAAGGTAATCTACTTATACCAGGCGAACAATTTAGAAAAGAGTTTGGTGTGTTGCTTACCAATGCTTATGAAATGTCGTTAGCTAAAAATATTAATGCCAAAAATACATTGAGCTTGTATTCAGATTATTTAAATAGGTTTGGAAACATTGATGTTGATTGGAGGCTTGATTTTGACTTTAAAGTAAATAGTTTTGTTCGAGCAACCTTAGGCTCTCATTTGCGCTATGATGATGACGTAAAAACAAAAAAACCGTCCGAAGAAGAAGGTGAGTTTATTGAAGCTGGTGCCAAGGTTCAGTGGAAACAGTTTTTGGGTATAGGTGTAGCTTTCGATTTTTAAAATCCTTAAAATAATTTGTTAACTTTTTGTTGTTGATAAATAATTAATTAATTGATTTTCAGATATTTAATAGTTTTAGTTTGTAAACTTTATGATTTTTATCATGTTTTAAGTTGTACATTTATGTTTTATTTATACCTACAGAACAAAATCTAACTTGCTAAAACGTAATATTATCAATGAAAGTCAAACTTACTCAAAAACCCACTAAAACATATTCGCAAGATCAAGCCTTTGAAGCAGCGTTAAAATATTTTAAAAATGATGATTTAGCTGCTCGTGTATGGCTAAATAAATATGCACTTAAAGATTCTGAAGGTCATATTTACGAACTCACTCCAGAAGATATGCACAGACGTATAGCAAAAGAAATTGCAGGTGTAGAAGCAAAGTACACAAATCCATTATCAGAAGAAGAGATTTTTAATTTAATTAAAGATTTCAAATACATAGTACCACAAGGAAGCCCTATGGCAGGAATAGGTAACCCGTTTCAAATAGCATCGCTCTCTAATTGTTTTGTTATAGGAAATAATGGTGAATCTGATTCTTATGGAGGCATCATGAAAATTGATCAGGAACAAGTACAACTTATGAAACGCCGTGGAGGTGTTGGTCATGATTTATCGCATATACGTCCAAAAGGATCGGCTGTTAAGAACTCGGCGCTAACATCTACGGGTATTGTGCCATTTATGGAGCGTTATTCAAATTCAACACGCGAAGTAGCTCAAGATGGAAGACGAGGAGCACTCATGTTATCGGTATCTATTAATCATCCAGATTCTGAAGATTTTATTAATGCAAAGCTAGAGCAAGGAAAAGTTACAGGAGCGAACGTATCGGTTAGAATTGATGATGCTTTTATGAATGCCGTAAAAAATGGAGAACAATACACTCAAAAATATCCTATTTTTAGTGAAACACCTAAGTTTTCTAAAGCTATAGATGCGAATGCCTTATGGAAAAAAATAGTGCATAATGCATGGAAATCTGCCGAACCAGGTATTCTATTTTGGGATACTATAATTAATGAATCCGTACCAGATTGTTATGCAGATTTAGGCTATAAAACAGTATCAACAAATCCATGCGGAGAAATTCCGTTGTGTCCTTATGATTCATGTAGGTTGCTCGCAATTAACTTGTTTTCATATGTAGAACAGCCTTTTACGGATAAAGCAAAATTTAATTTTGATTTATTTAAGAAGCATGTTGGAATTGCTCAAAGAATTATGGACGATATTATTGATTTAGAGTTAGATAAAATTGATAATATTTTAAAGAAAATTGATGCAGATCCAGAATTAGATGAGGTAAAAGCAACAGAGCACAATTTATGGTTAAATATTAGAAGAAAAGCTCAAGAAGGAAGACGAACCGGGGTTGGTATTACAGCAGAAGGAGATATGTTGGCTGCATTAGGTATTCAGTACGGAAGCGAAGCTGGCAATGCATTTTCATTAGAGGTACATAAAACCATTGCTATTGAAGCCTATCGTGCTTCGGTGCATTTGGCTAAAGAGCGTGGGGCGTTTTCTATTTTTGACGCAGCCCGTGAAAAAGATAATCCATTTATAAAGAGGTTAAAAGAAGCAGATAGCAAGCTCTACTATGAAATGTTGGAATATGG
This sequence comes from uncultured Flavobacteriaceae bacterium, assembly GCA_964549485.1. Lineage (GTDB taxonomy): Bacteria > Bacteroidota > Bacteroidia > Flavobacteriales > Flavobacteriaceae > Dokdonia. The sequence continues at coordinate 8,406 of CAZJWI010000049.1, read as the reverse complement.
TAGAAGAAATATTGCCTTACTTACCATTGCGCCAACAGGTACGACTAGCTTAATGACTCAAACCACCTCTGGTATAGAACCCGTTTTTATGCCAGTTTATAAGCGTAGACGAAAAGTTAATCCTAACGATAAAGATGTTCGCGTAGATTTTGTAGACGAGGTGGGCGATTCTTGGGAGGAATACGTGGTATTTCATCATAGATTTAAACAATGGATGGAAGTGAATGGGATAGATGTATCAAAAAACTTTTCACAAGAAGAAATCGATGCTCTCATAAAACAATCGCCTTATTATGGAGCTACCTCTAATGATGTGGATTGGTTGAGTAAAGTAAGTATGCAAGGCGCAATTCAAAAATGGGTAGACCATTCTATTAGTGTAACTATTAATTTACCAAATAATGCAACCGAAGCCTTGGTAGGCGAGTTATATTTAAAAGCCTGGGAGGTTGGTTGTAAAGGGGTGACTGTTTATAGAGATGGATCGCGTTCGGGGGTGTTAATTTCTAACGACGATAAAACAGAAGATAAAACAGAAGATACCTTAACAGCATTTCCAATAAAACGTCCGCAAACTTTAGAAGCCGATGTTGTGCGTTTTCAGAACAGTAAAGACAAATGGATTGCCTTTATTGGTTTAATTGATGAAAAGCCATATGAGGTATTTACAGGACTTGCTGATGATGAAGATGGGATTTTAATTCCAAGGTGGGTTAATAGAGGTTTAATTATAAAAAATCGTAATGAAGACGGTAGTTCTAGGTACGACTTTCAATATAAAAATACCAGAGGATATAAAACTACAATAGAAGGCTTATCTCATAAATTTAATCCAGAGTTTTGGAATTATGCTAAACTAATTTCAAGTACATTACGACATGGTATGCCTATTGATAAAATAGTTGATTTAATAAACAGTTTACAATTAGATAGTGCCTCTATAAATACTTGGAAAAACGGAGTTGGAAGGGCGCTTAAGCGCTATGTTGCAGATGGGACAAAAGCCAAAGGGCAGGCTTGCGATAATTGTAAATCTAAAAATTTAATTTACCAAGAAGGATGCTTAACCTGTAAAGATTGTGGTTCTTCTAAATGCGGTTAATTCGTGTTATTTTAAGTCGACTTGGAAGGAACATAAGTATTGGTAATTACTGCAATCCAGTAAAGCGTGCTTTACTGGATTTTAGTTGTTTATAGGATGGGGGTATTTTTATTTTTGAATCACAAGAATTTAAGTACGAGTTAACATGAATACAATGCACTAAATAGGTTGGAAATAATTCTAATAGATTAAAAAATATAAACATTTCTTTTGGTAGGATATATAGTTAATTTTATATTTGCACACCAGAAAACAAAAATGTTTTCTTTTAGGGCTCTTAGCTCAGCTGGATAGAGCACCTCCCTTCTAAGGAGGCGGTCGAAGGTTCGAATCCTTCAGGGCTCACAACATTCAAGAAACCACATCTTTTATAGATGTGGTTTTTTTGTTTAGCCTACTTCCATTTACATTTTCATATAAAGACCTTCCACCTCATAGAACAACTTAAGCTACACAGGTCAAAAAGATTGTGGCTTTAGTTTATAGCAAATGACCTCAAAATTGTAGGATTAATGTTAACAAGCTTGTTATATTACAAAGTGTTCGCACTCAGTGTTTGAGTGTGATTTTTCATATCTTTCGCTAGGTTTTATTTGAGTTAAAATAAAACTGGCATTTATGGTAAGAAATCTCCATTAAAACGATACCCATTATGAGATCATCTTTAATTCTAATACCTGTATTATTACTATCTCTTTTTACTGTGCAAGTTAATGCGCAGGCAATAACAGTAGATGGAAGTGCAACAACCGTTGCAGATGTTGAAACTTTAATTACAGATATTCTTATAGGTAGTTCTAGTGAATGTGCAGAAATTAGTAATGTTTCAAAATCTACCGGCTTAGATCAAGGTGCCGGGGTAAATGGGATTGGTTCATTTGAGGCAAATGGAGCAGATTTCCCTTATGAAGCTGGGATAGTATTAGTCTCAGGTAATGTAAATAATGTACCAGGACCAGAAGTAGACGGTACACCTAGTGGCGGCGGCTGGGCAGGTGATCCAGATCTTGAGGCAAATACTACAGCTATAAATACTAATGATGCAAGTTTTATACAGTTTGATTTTACACCATTTGTCGATGAGTTAAATTTTAACTTTATAATGGCCTCCGAAGAGTATAATCAAGGTTTTGAATGTTCATTTTCAGATGCATTTGCCTTTATTTTAACAGACTTAACGACAGGCGTAGTTCAAAATCTAGCTGTACTTCCTGGTACAAATACTCCAATTGAGGTAACTAATATTCATCCAGAAGTACCTGGAAACTGTCCTGCTATAAATGAGGAATATTTTGATCGTTATAATTTTTTACCATTTAATCCAGAAGCAAATTCTGCTATAAACTTCCGGGGACAAACGGTTTCATTAACGGCAGTAGGAACTGTAGTAGTGGGTAATCCGTATACTATAAAACTTGTAGTTGCAGATCAAGGTGACTCTATTAGAGATATCGCAGTTTTTTTAGAAGCTGGGAGTTTTAATTTAGGAGTTGATATAGGTGGTGATAGAATAGGTTCAGAATTTAATGCTGCTTGTGAAGGAGAGACACTTACGCTTGATGCTACATTTGATGGTGCGATAAGCTATGCTTGGGAGGTAGATAATGGTGGTGGATTTATGCCGCTACTAGACGGTGCAGGGATGCAAGTTACAACACCTATTATAGATGTTAATGTAGCTGGCGAATATAGAGTGTTAGTAGATGCAGGAACCGGATGCCTTGGTGAGGATACAGCTATCATAGAGTTTGCAGAGGCGATTTACAATGATCCTTTGGATTTAACTGTATGTGATGATCCATCTGGTGATGGTGTTGAAATTTTTAATTTAAATGATCAAACATCAGATATTTTAGGAACACAAGATCCTATGGTTGTAAGTGTTACCTATTACGAAAATCAGTCAAATGCAGAGATGAATATTAATCAGATTTCTAATCCTGATTCATATACAAATACATCCAGTTCTCAAGAGATATGGGTTCGTGTAGAAACAGATTTAAGTCCAGATTGTTTTGAGGTGGGCTCATTTATAATTTCGGTAAATAGTCAAACTATTGCAAATGATCCTGGAATTTTTATCGTTTGTGATGATACATCAGATGGTAGTGATACAAACGGAGAGACTGTATTTGATTTATCATCGTTAAATAGTCTTATTCTTGACACTCAAGACCCAACTATGTTCAGCGTTTCTTATCACGAGACGGCTATGGATGCAACAAACAATGCGATGCCATTACCATTTGCTTATACTAGTACGGATGATATGATATGGGTGCGAGTTGAAAATAATGGCGATGTAAATTGTTTCGCAATTAGAGAGATCACGCTTGATGTGGCAGAGCTTCCAGTACTTTTAAATAATCCAGTACTGTTATCGCAATGTGATACAGATCAAGATGGTTTTGCTTTTTTCAATCTCACAGAAGCACAGACCTTACTTAGTGCCGATTCAAATAATGAAACGTTTGTTTATTTTGATTCTGGAGGATCACCAATAGTCGACCCGACGGCATATTTTAATCAAACAGCAAATAATGAATCCATAAGCGTTACTATATCTACAGTAAATGGATGTACACGTCAGGCTCAGATTGACCTTGAGGTAGATACTTCAGAGATTCCTGATACTTTTCAATTAGAATATTTTGAGTGTGATACAGATAGTGATGGTCAGTCAGTATTTGATTTTTCTGATGCTACAGCACAAGTGCTAGCTTTATTCCCTGTGGGGCAAATGCTCACTGTAAGCTACTACGAAACCCAGCAAGAAGCAGAAACAGAGACCAATCCTATTACGGCAACTATTGATGCCTATATAAATAACCTCACCTATACAGATGCAAATGGACAGCAAGGCATCTGGGTACGTGTAGATGGCGATACCGCAAATGACTGTCGTGGTCTAGGAATACACGTACGTCTTACCGTTGTTCCTAACCCCACCTTCCTACCCAACATCTCTTCACTTGAAGAATGTTCACCTATCGCAAATGCTGCACAATTTGATCTAACCGAGAGCGATGCCGAGATTACGGGCGGTGATCCTAATATTATAGTTACTTATTATGAGAATGTAGGGAATTACACGGCGATGAATGCCATTGCCAGCCCTACTGCTTTTTCAAACAGCAGCACCCCTCAGACCATTTACTACAGTCTAGAGGATGCTACTACAGGCTGTACTACGTTTGATTTTGTCAACCTTGCGATGAACTTTGAGGTCATCGTAAACCAGAATCCTGTACTCACCACACCTACCGAACTTCAAGTTTGTGATGATGATGGTGTGATAGATGGACTTACCACGGTAGACCTCTCTTCAAAAGATATTGAGATTACGGGTGGTTTTGATGCAAATCTTACCATCACCTACCACTTAGACCAGGCTGGGGCCGATGCTAGTGATGCAAGTATTCCAGACAAAACAATGTTTACAATGACCACCAACCCTCAGATTGTAGTGGCTCGTGTGACCGATAATACCACGGCTTGTTATGCAACGGTCAACCTTAGTGTGCGCAGCTTCCCAGTGCCGGTACCCGTAACCCCTGCAGATTATGAGGAGTGTGATGATGATAACGACGGTGTTTTTGACTTCTTCGTGCTTTCCTCTAGAGACGCCGAAATCACCGGTGGAGACCCAACCCTTACCGTCGCCTATTACCTCACCCAGGCAGATGCAGATAATGCACCGGTGGGTCAGGAGCTCGATAATATGATGTATATCAACAATGAGCCTTTTGAGCAAATTGTGTATGCCCGTGTCTTTAACGATGCCGGTTGCTACAGCACTACACCGCTTACCCTGCGTGTGCTCAACACCCCAATGCCTAACCAAGATGCAACTCCATACGCACTGTGTGATAACGATACCGATGGGCTTCAGCTATTTGATTTAAGCACACAAGAAGCTAATATTCTAGGCGATTTAGACCCTACAATGCATACGGTGGAGTGGTTTTCTTCTCTCGCTTCCGCGGAAGCTGGTACTCCTGCCATTACAACCCCTACTGCTTATACGAGTAATACTGCTACCGTATATGCCCTAGTAACCGATACTGCACAGATGACCACTACAATGACTTTCTGTAGTAATATTGCTCCTTTAGAACTTATTGTAGACCCATTACCAACTCCTATCCAACCTGCCGAATACGAGCTCTGTGATGATATAGAAAGCGGTAGTGATATCGATGAGTTTGCAAGCTTTGATTTACGTAGTCGTGACGATGAGATTACTGGTGGTAATGACGACTGGAGTGTAAGCTATCACCTCACCCAAGCAGATGCAGATGCCGGTACACCAGCACTTGCAGATATGTATCAGAATGTGGTGATGGCAAACCAAACCATCTTTGTACGTGTAGAAGATATTGTAACGTCTTGTTATGAGACCATCACCTTAACCTTAGTGGTAAATCCATTACCATCACCTACCACCATAGCACCGGTAGAGGAATGTGATACAATGGCAAATGATGGCGACCCAGATAATGATGGGGATGCTATTTTTGATCTTACCGGCCAGGTAACGACAGATATTATAAATGGCGAGGCCTTTGTGGGACTTAGTTTCCACGAGACAATTGCCGCTGCAGAGCTAGGTACACCAGCCATTGCAAACCCAGCAGCCTACCAGACGGTATCAAGAACCATCTATGTACGTGCGACAGATACAGACCCAGCAACCAGCACTGAGTGTTACCGTATCGTGGAGTTAGAGCTTATCGTGCAACCTGCACCGGTACTACCTACCACCATCCCAGACCTAACTGAGTGTGATGATGATGGGGATGGGCAAGCGCTGTTTGACCTTACACAAAATGATGCCGTGATTTACGGGACACAAACCCCTGCAGCTATAACTCTTACGTACCACGAGACGCTTGCCAGTGCAGAAGCAATGGTAGGCAGTGCGGCAGATATGCCTATTGCAGATCCTGTAAACTACCTTGCCAGTGCACCCGCTACCCAGCTGTGGGTACGTCTAGAAGACACCGCAACAGGTTGTACTGTTGTAGGTACTTTTAATCTAAACATTGCAATGATTCCTACCATCACCCCACCAGGGCTTTTTGAAGCCTGTGATAGTGCGGGTGCCCTTGTAGGAACCGATGATGATGGGATTACCACTTTTGACCTTACCAGTCTTGATGCAGGTATTACCGGTGGCGATCCAACCCTTACCGTGACCTACTATGAGTCGCAAGCAGACCTCGATGCTGGTATTGCAAATGCTATTGCCACACCAGAGGCATATATCAATGATGGTAGTAGTCCGCAGACGCTTTTTATCTTAGTAAGTAGTAGTGATGCAGGAATGTGTGGTGCAGAGACCACGGTAGACCTACAGGTAAATCCGCTACCTGTCATTGGAGAACCTTTACCAGAGGCTATAGCCTGTGATGAAGACAATGATGGTTTTGGAGCCTTTGACTTACAACAGTATAATGATGATTTATTAGCAACGCTTACAGATATCACCCTACGTTTTTATGAAACCCTAGATAATGCCACGGCAGACACAGGAGCAGGGCAGATAGATATTACCGTTCCTTATAACAACATCACAGGGATGACCTCACTGTATGTGGTAGCACAAGATACCAACCCTGCTACGGTAACAGCTTGTACTAAGATTTATGAGTTTGAGCTTGTGGTATATCCTATCCCAGAGATTCCTGCAGCCCTTGAAACACTTACTGAGTGTGATGATGATAATAACCTGATGGAAATCATAGACCTTACTCAAAACGAGGTTGCCATCATAGGGACACAAGATGCAACCACGCTTGTCATCACGTATCACAACACCCTGGCAGATGCAGAAACGGGTAACAACCCAATTTTAGATCCAGCTAACTATAACGCAACACAGATGACACCACTTGAGGTAATCTGGGTACGTTTACAAGTAAATGATGGTAGCCCAAATATGTGTGCTGCAGTGAGCTCTTTTGAAATCTCTGTAGAAAGCCCACCTACGGCAAACCCAGCCAATGATGATCTAGACTTAATGGTTTGTGATGATGATGCAGATACCTTTAATGTGTTTGACCTTACCGTTAATGAGGCAAGTCTTACCGGTGGTGATCCATTATTATCTGTGACCTATTATGCGAGTCTTGCAGACCAGATGAGTGATACGCCTATTGCAGACCCTACGGCTTATACAAACATTCAGAACCCACAGACGATACAGGCAGTAGTCTCTAGCGCAGCAGGATGTACCGACCAGACTACTTTTGACATTGAGGTGTTACCATTACCTACGCCTAACACAATGCCAGATGCCGTAGAGGTATGTGATGCCACGACAGATATTGATACTGATGGCGATGGGGTGATTGACGCTGGCTCTGGTTCGGATACCGATGGTTTTGAGAGCTTTGATCTTACGGGTGTGATTGCTCAGATAGGTGGAGGGGAGCCTGTAGATATCTTAGTGTATACCGATCTCGCTTTCGCGGAAGCGAACCCAGACGACCCAACGCTTGCTGTGGCAGATGTTACCAATTTTATCAATACCACATCTGGTAACCAAACGCTCTATGCACGTGTGGAACGAAATGTACCGGGCGATGATGACTTAGACAGCGACGGAAACTTATGTTATGTGATTGTGCCTTTTGAGGTGATTGTAAATCCGCTACCTGTATTGGCAGAAGCGGGACCTATTGATTATACCTTCTGTGAAGAATTTGATGGAGATGATACAATGGGAAGTGTGGATCTTACGACACTGGCAGATGAGATAGGGATTCTTGCGGCGCCACAGGTAACAAGTGATTTTACAATAAGCTATCACCAGTTACTGGTACAGGCAGAGGCAAACACGGCAGCACTAAGTTCGCCATACACAGTGGCAGATGGTGAGGAGCTTTTTGTGCGTATTGAAGATAACACCACGGGCTGTGTGAACTTTACAAGCATCATCTTTACGATAGAGAGTCGTCCAGAGGTATCTCCAGCAGATAATATGGTACAGTGTGCCGATGATCTTGGGATTAATGTTGCACCTAACCAAGATGAGGCTACCTTTGACCTTACGCAGCAGAATGCTATGATTACCGGCGGGGTAACTGACACCTCTGTAACCTACTACACCAGCCTTGCAGATGCAGAGGCAATGATAAATGCGATAGACACGCCTAGTGCTTATGTGAATACAAGTAATCCACAGACTATATATGCCAGAGCGGTTACTACAGCTACTCACTCTGAGCGCACGATGGCGGCAGATTTTGCGATTTTTGTACAACCACTCCCATCCACCGCCCCCACCCACCACCGCCCCC
>CAZJWI010000048.1:0-2662 GCA_964549485.1 uncultured Flavobacteriaceae bacterium | reverse complement strand
CCCGAGGGAGATGATTACGAATTCTTTGGGTGGAACAAACCTGTATTTGATAAGATATCGCCTTCACGTGCGCTGACATTCTCATGGATGCAACCAAAGAAGCGATACGATCTTGATACCAATACCAACGGGGAACACCGTGCCTTTGTGGTCACCGGGAACTATGAAGAGGTATTTCCATTGGATATCTATCCGATGCAGATTCTAAAATCGTGCATGGTCAATGATTTGGACGAAATGGAAGCCCTCGGAATGTATGAGGTAGCCCCTGAGGATTTTGCTTTGACAGAATTTATATGTGTTTCAAAACAACCACACCAACAAATTATCAGAGAAGGATTAGATCTTATGTATAAAGAAATAGGATAAGCTATGGGATTGAAACAAAATTTACATAAACTCAAGTTGAAGTACGAGGGCAAGAAAATGGCCCCAGCATTTAATGCACTTCACACATTTTTATACAGCCCTAATGAAACTACCCATAGTGGGTCACACATTAGAGCTGTAGACGATTTAAAGCGAACCATGAATACGGTTATCTTGGCCTTGGTGCCTTGTTTGCTTTTCGGAATTTTTAATGCGGGTTATCAGCATTATCTCGCCACTGGTGAAATTGAGGCTGCAGCTGGATTTTTTAGCACCAATTTTTGGAATTGGGACAACTTTGCTATGGGAGCCTGGACGGTCTTGCCATTGGTGGTAGTTTCTTATGGTGTCGGGCTATTGGTTGAATTTATTTTCGCTGTTATCAAAGGACACGAGGTTGAAGAAGGATACCTAGTAACAGGTATGTTAGTGCCATTAATTGTACCTATTGATATTCCGTTATGGATGCTCGCTGTAGCTGTTATTTTTGGAGTGGTCATAGGTAAGGAAGTATTTGGAGGAACCGGAATGAATATCCTTAATCCTGCACTTACTATTCGTGCCTTTTTGTTCTTTGCCTATCCTACCTGGATGTCTGGTGATAAGGTTTGGGTACACCAAGCGGTTGAGAGAGCTGGAACACCAGATGCTATTTCTGGAGAAACCATTTTAGGTAGCTACGCTCAAAATGCAACCGTAGATTATGATTATATGGATATGTTCTTAGGATTTATTCCAGGATCTGTGGGAGAGACCTCAAAGTTGCTAATCATTTTTGGTGCGCTGTTTTTGATCTTTACAAAAATAGGTAGTTGGAGAATCATCTTGTCTACCCTAGTGGGAGCCTTAGTGATGGGACTTATTTTTAACGGTGTCGTTGATGCAGGTTGGATTGATAATACGAGTAAGTTTTACGGTTTGATGAGTGTACCTTTCTGGCAGCACTTGATCATTGGAAGTATCCTTTTTGGTGCGGTCTATATGGCCACCGATCCGGTAACCGCCTCACAAACCAATAAAGGAAAATATATATATGGCTTTTTGATTGGATTTATATCTATCATGATTAGAGTGTTTAACCCTGCCTATCCAGAAGGGGTATTCTTGGCCATCTTATTGATGAACGTTTTTGCACCTACTATAGATCACTATGTGGTTCAAGGTAATGTAAAACGACGAATGAAACGTTTAAAAGTTAAAACAGCATAGTCATGGCAAAAACTGATGGAAATGTATATACAGTAGTCTTTGCTACCATCATGGTGATTGTAGTAGGCGGTATACTAGCAGCATTGGCTCAAGGATTAAAACCTGCCATTAAAGAAAATGAGCGCTTTGAAAAGCAACAAAACATTCTTTACGCCATGGGTGTAAATGAAAATGTTGAAGGCGAAGGTGGTGTAAACTTTATCCCTACAGACCGCGTAGAAGCCGAGTACCAGAAATACATAAAAGAGAGCTACATCATTCAGAATGGTGAAATTAATGCTACCGATGAAGCTTTTAAAGTAGATATGAAAAAACAGAGTAAGCTTCCAAAGAGTGAGCGCAAACTGCCTCTTTTTGTAGGTGAGCGTGATGGGCAAGCCTTTTACGTAGTACCTATGTACGGGAAAGGTTTATGGGATGCTATTTGGGGTTATATTGCCTTAGATAAAGACTTAGTGGTACAAGGTGCCTTCTTTGATCATAAGGGTGAAACTCCTGGGCTTGGTGCTAACATTAAAGAGCGCTACTTTATGGATGATTTTACCGGAGAAAAGATTATGGATGGTGATGCCTTTGCTGGAATTACCGTTGCCAAAGGTAATAACGATCCTAAGAATTTAGAGAAAGACGATTTTGAGGTAGACGCACTTGCAGGAGCCACGATTACTGGTGATGGTGTGAGCGCTATGATTAGAAGTACCTTAAAGTCTTATGTTCCTTTTATTAAATCAATGCAATAATTATGGCATTACTATCAAAAAAAGATCAACGACTTATTCTTGATCCCTTAGCAGATGATAACCCAATCACCATTCAGGTACTCGGGATTTGTTCGGCACTTGCTATTACGGCCCAGTTAAAGGCTTCAATTGTAATGTCAATCTCGGTAATATTTGTACTAGGTGTTGGTAATGTGGTGATTTCGCTTATGCGAAATATCATACCCTCAAAAATTAGAATTATCGTACAACTTATCGTGGTAGCAACTTTGGTAATTGTTGTAGATCAAGTGCTAAAGGCCTTTGCCTATGAGCTCAGTAAGGAATTATCAGTCTTTGTAGGCTTGATTATTACCAACTGTATT
>CAZJWI010000047.1:0-8000 GCA_964549485.1 uncultured Flavobacteriaceae bacterium | reverse complement strand
AAGGGCGTACCGCAGACTTTAGAAACTGTATCGTTATCATGACCTCAAATATGGGAAGTCATATCATCGAGGAGAAATTTAAATCGATTCCAGATGTTGATACGGCTATTGAAGGTGCCAAGGTCGAAGTACTAGGTTTATTAAAACAAACAGTGAGACCCGAATTTTTAAATCGAATAGATGATATTGTTTTGTTTACACCGCTTTCGCGAAAAGACATACAGGATATTGTCGGTTTACAATTAAACCGTGTCAAGCGTATGTTATCAGAACAGCAAATAACTTTGGACGCCACAGAGGAAGCCATCGCATATTTGGCTGAAAAAGGATTTCAACCTGAATACGGCGCAAGACCTGTGAAGCGAACCATTCAAAAAGAAGTCCTTAATAAATTATCTAAGGAAATTCTTAGTGGAGCTATTACCACAGATAGTATCATACTCATTGATGCTTTTGAAGATGAGCTCGTATTTAGAAATGAAGTGGTAGCCTAAGCCGATCTTCGTGATATACGCTAAAAAAACACCCCTTTTTGGGGTGTTTTTTTATGCAGCATTAACACCTTCTTAACAAGGCGAGGCAATCAATTTTCGCTACCTTACCCCTTCAAACCTATGTAAATGAAATCAAAAGTTCTTTTGGCCTTATGCCTTATTGGTGTACTGATGCCTATGCACGCCCAGCGATCTACTAAGAAAAAGGAGAAAGATGAACAAAAAGAAACGTGGGACGTAGCAGCTCCGGGCAAGGCGTTTAAGTACAAAACGCACAGTTTTAAAACAACTGAAGGTACTTGGATGAACCTGGATGTGAGTCCAGATGGATCAACCATCGTTTTTGATTTGATGGGAGATATCTATAAGATGCCAATAAGCGGTGGTAAAGCCACGGTACTGCGCAGCGGTATTCCATTTGAAGTGCAGCCACGTTTTTCGCCAGATGGCAAGAAGATATCTTTTACCAGTGATGCGGGCGGTGGCGATAATATTTGGGTAATGAATCCCGATGGTTCTGAGGCGCAACAAATTACAAAAGAGAATTTTAGATTACTCAACAATGCGGTATGGACACCTGATGGCAATTATCTCATAGCCAGAAAACACTTTACCTCGGGACGATCGCTAGGTGCAGGTGAGTTATGGCAGTATCATATTACGGGAGGTGCCGGTCTAGGTTTGACCAAAAGAAAAAACGATCAGCAAGACGTCAATGAACCTAGCATATCTCCAGATGGAAAATATATGTATTACAGTGAGGATATTTACCCTGGCGGTAATTTTCAGTACAACAAAGATCCTAATAAGCAAATTTATGTCATACAGCGTTATCGCTTTGAAGATGGTAAAATTCAAACCTTGACCAACGGCCCGGGTGGCGCTGCGCGCCCTACAGTCTCTCCCGATGGCAGGCTATTGGCTTTTATAAAACGAGTTCGTACCAAAACGGTACTTTATATACACGATTTGGCCTCAGGTGAAGAATGGCCTGTTTACGATAATTTGAGTAAAGACCAGCAGGAAGCCTGGGCGATCTTTGGTGTCTATCCCAATTTTGACTGGATGCCCAATAGCCAGGAACTTGTGTTTTATGCCAATGGTCATATTAAGCGCATTAATATCAATTCTTTAGCAGTTAAGGATATTCCTTTTGAGGTTAATGCTAAGCTCGAAATTGCAGAAACAGTTCACTTTGATAATCCAGTGGCACCAGCACAATTTGACGCCAAAGTAATTCGACATGCAGTAACATCACCAGATGGAAGTACATTGGTCTTTAGCGCTTTAGGAAAACTTTGGAAAAAAGAGCTCCCAGACGGGAAGCCAGAGCGTGTTACTTCGCAAAATACTGATTTCGAATTTGAACCTGCCTTTGCTCCAAATGGCAAGCTGCTCACTTATGTAAGCTGGAATGACAGCTCGTACGGCCAAGTGCGCACCATTGATCTTAGTACAGGAGAGACTATAGCCTTAACTCAGGAAAAAGGTATATACCGTACACCCTCGTTTAATAATGCGGGTACGCATATTGTGTATCGCAAGGAACCTAGAAACACAGATCAAGGTTTGGCCTTCGGAAAGACCCCTGGTATTTATACTATAGCCGCTAGAGGTGGCGAGGCTAAACTGGTAACCCAAGAAGGAGAATACCCGCAATTTACTGTAGACGATAAACGCATTTTTTTACAAACTGGAGGTACTTATTTTGGGAGTCTGACCAAAAAATTGATCTCGGTCAATCTCGAAGGAGATGACAAACGCACACATGTTCAATCCAAGTATGCCAATAGATTAGTACCTAGCCCTGATAACAAATGGATTGCCTATACCAATTTACACAAGTTATTTTTGGCCCCCTTAGTGCTTAACGGGCAGGAAATTGATCTGGATAATAACTCAAAATACGTTCCTGTCTCACAACTCGCAGAAGACGCGGGTATTAATATACATTGGTCACCTGATAGTCAAAAGGTATATTGGACCTTGGGTGATCAGTATTTTAGCAATGCGATTAAAGATCGATTTACCTTTTTAGAAGGGTCGCCAGAAAAGGTGGCAGAGATGACAAAAGAAGGTGTACGCATAGCACTAAGAACCCCTACCGATACCCCAAAAGGTATTATAGCCTTTACCAACGCTCGTATCATCACTATGGACGGTGATAAAGTCATTCCCTCGGGTACGATTATAATTACAGACAACCGCATTACTGCTATAGGTAAAAATCTCAGTATCCCCAGTACTGCCAAGGTCTATGATGTAGCAGGCAAGACTATTATGCCTGGTTTGGTAGATGCTCATGCTCATGTAGGCGCTTTTAGACATGGGCTCAACCCACAAAAACACTGGCCTTTTTATGCCAATCTTGCATTTGGAGTGACCACTGCTCATGATCCAAGTGCCAATACTGAGACCGTATTTTCGCTTAGTGAATTGATCAAAAGTGGGCAGATGGTAGGACCTAGACTCTACTCTACTGGTTTTATTCTTTATGGTGCCGATGGAGATTTTAAAGCGGTTATCAACAATCTTGACGATGCACGGTCTGCGATAAGAAGAACCATGGCCTTTGGTGCCAAATCTGTTAAAAGTTACAATCAGCCTAGGAGAGAGCAGCGCCAGCAAGTAATGCAAGCGGCTCGCGAGCTAGGGATTAATGTAGTACCCGAAGGCGGATCTACATTTTATACCAATATGACAATGATTATGGATGGGCATACTGGGGTAGAACACAACATACCTGTAGCTCCAGTCTATAAGGATGTCTTAGAATTATGGAGTGCCAGTAATACCGGCTACACCCCTACCCTAATTGTTAATTATGGGGGGCTTAATGGAGAGTATTATTTCTACCAAAACGACAAGGTTTGGGAAAACGAAAAATTGCTCAAATATACGCCTAGAGCGCTTATTGATGCTAGAAGTAGGCACAGGACTATGGTGCCGCAAGAAGAATATGAAAATGGTCATATAGCGGTCTCCAAAGTTGCCAAAGCATTGACCGACAAAGGTGTCAAAGTAAATATGGGAGCTCATGGACAGCTACAAGGTTTGGGGGCACACTGGGAAATGTGGATGCTCGAACAAGGTGGCATGACACCTCTAGAGGCAATTCGAGCAGCCACTCTTAATCCGGCACAGTACATTGGAGCTGGAAAGGAAATTGGATCATTAGAAGTAGGTAAACTCGCAGACTTGATTGTGATAGACGGCAATCCCTTAGAAGATTTAAAAACGAGTCAGCACGTTACACATACTATGGTAAATGGTCGATTATACGATACGGCTACTATGGATGAAATTGGTAATTCTCCCAAAAAACGCAGCCCTTTTTGGTGGGAAAACACCAAACAAAGTCAAGCTTTTCCTTGGCATCAACAATCACAAAGTTTTACCCTACCTGGCTGTGGATGCCTTGTAGGACATCAATAATTAATTAAATTCAACTAAACACGTATTCTTTATGAAGTTAAAATACATACTTTTGGCAGTTCTGGGCTGTTTTGCTTTCGCGAAAGCGCAAGCTCAGAAGGTCACCGTACCGGTAGACACTACCATAGTAACAAAACACACCACTACGATCAAAGGGAAAACCATTCCTTATACCGCTACCGCAGGATTTCAACCTGTATGGGATGACAATGGTGTAGCTGTTGCTTCCCTGTTATACACCTATTACAAAAGAAGCGATATCAAAGATGACCAAAATCGTCCTATTGTCATTTCATTTAATGGAGGACCTGGATCAGCATCAGTCTGGATGCATATCGCCTATACAGGGCCACGTATTTTAAAAATTGATGACGAAGGTTTTCCCATACAACCTTATGGAATTAAGAGCAATCCTAATTCGATACTGGACGTAGCAGATATTGTTTTTGTGAACCCTGTAAATACTGGCTATAGCCGAATGATACCAGGACCTGATGGTAAAATGCCAGATAAAAAAATGTTTTTTGGTGTCAATGCAGACATCAAGTACTTGAGCGATTGGGTAAATACCTTTATTACACGCAATAACCGCTGGCGTTCACCAAAATTTCTAATTGGAGAAAGCTACGGAACCACTCGAGTTTCTGGATTGACAGCTGCCTTGCAGAATAGAAAATGGATGTTTATCAATGGGGTGGTATTGGTCTCTCCTACCGAAATTGGCTTTGAATTTGAAGGTCCTGTAGAGGTGGCCAACAGGCTTCCTTATTTTACAGCAGCAGCCTGGTACCACAACAAATTACCTTCGGCCCTGCAAAGTAAAGACTTACCAGAGGTTTTGGCTTTGAGTGAAGACTATGCTGTGAATGAATTGCTACCCCTATTGGTTAAATCTGGTTATCTGGATACAGCCAAAAAGGAAGAAGCTATAGAAAAAATGGCTTATTATTCAGGATTGTCTAAAAAGACCATAAGACAACACAACTTAGAGGTTCCTTATGGATATTTTTGGAAAGATCTCTTACGAGATCGAGATGGTTTGACCATAGGAAGATTAGATTCGAGATATCGTGGGCTAGACGTCAAAGAAGCTGGTGATAGTCCAGACTACAACAGTGAGTTAACCTCATGGCTACATTCTTTTACCCCAGCCATAAACTACTACTACAGTCAAGAATTAAATTTACAAACCGATCTTACGTATAATATGTTTGGACCTGTGCGGCCTTGGGATAGAACTAATAATAATACCGGCCCAGATTTAAGAGCTGCTATGGGAGTAAATCCTAATCTTCACGTAATGATTCAGAGTGGATATTATGACGGAGCAACAACTTATTTTAATGCCAAGTATGTAATGTGGCAACTTAATGCCAGCGGTAAATTAAGTGATCGCTTGCGTTTTAAAGGCTACCGAAGTGGACATATGATGTATTTGCGCAATGAAGATTTGATAAAGGCTAATGATGATCTCAGAGCATTTATTAGAGATGCGTCTGTAGGCATCGAGAAAGGAGCCAAACATTAATCAAAGTATTTGGCATTAAAAAAGGGCTCTAGTTTTTCTAGAGCCCTTTTTTTTAAGGGTTTAAATAAATTAAACAATGATTTAAATCTGGTTTTTCCTCTAAGAGATTATTTATCCAGATTTTTAACTCCTCTATTTCATAGGGGAGTAACCGTTTTACTGCTTTTTGTAATTCTTTACAAAACAAAACACTATCAAAACTCACCTTATTAAGGATTGTTTTTGTGTACTCAAACATTGCTCTCGCCATGGTTCGAATTAGGTTTAGATTAAATTAAAAAAGTAGTACTGTTTAATAGGCGGTTTGTTTATTGTTATTCTAAAAATAGCGTTTTTTGTTTAACCTTTCAAGACTAAAAGATAACTTTAACACTGTTACTTATTAACAAATTAGTGCTATCCCAGTAATAGCAGCACTATTTAGTTATCGCCATCAAGCAAATCACCTAATCCTCCAAGAATAGATCCTTCTCCCTTAGACTTTCCACCAGCTCTAGGTGCCATAGCCAGTACTCTATTGGCTAGACGGCTAAAAGGAAGTGATTGTATATATACAGTACCAGGTCCGGTTAGTGTCGCAAAGAAAAGCCCTTCACCTCCAAAGATGGTATTTTTAATTCCTCCTACAAATTCTATATCATAAGCGACATTGTGGTCAAAACCGATAATACAACCGGTATCTACTTTAAGTTTCTCACCCAGAGCTAGTTCTTTTTTTAAAGTAGTTCCTCCCGCGTGTACAAAAGCAAGCCCATCTCCTTCTAATTTCTGCATAATAAAACCTTCACCCCCAAAGAGACCACGACCCAGCTTTCTCGAAAATTCAATACCCACAGATACGCCTTTTGCAGCACATAAAAATGCATCCTTTTGACAAATAAATTTACCTCCGTTTGCGGCTAGATTGATCGGTATAATTTTTCCTGGATAAGGAGAGGCAAAACTCACTTTCTTTTTGCCGATGACATCATTGTAAAAAGCTGTCATAAATAGACTCTCACCAGTCAATAAGCGTTTTCCAGCACCAAAAATTTTCCCCAGAACACTGTTGTCTTTCTTGGATCCATCTCCAAAGATAGTGTCCATTCTAATACCTTCTTCCATCATCATAAAGCTCCCAGCTTCGGCAATAACACCTTCTTGAGGATCAAGTTCGATCTCTACATATTGCATTTCTTCGCCGTGAATTTCGTAATCTATTTCGTGTGCTAACATTTTTCTAAATTTTAAATTATCATGTATTCATATGTAGAATATAATGGAGTTTTGTTACATTGCCAACCTAACTCATAACTAACGGCTACAACAATTGTTTAGACATTACAATTATTTAACCGTCTTTTAACGAGTTCAATTTTGCCATATTCGGCAAGCAGCTTATTTTTGCCCACCCTTAATATGAAAATTAATGAATAAAGATATCATAGCTGAAGCAAAAGAATACGAACAAAAGAAAATGTCATTTAAAACGACAGACGAGCGTATTTTTGCTTCTAGAAAATTAAAAGCGTTAATTCTTGGTCTCAATGAAATATTTAAAGAAACGAAAGATAAAGAGATCATGGATTTGATGAAATCACTCACCGAGAAAAAGAAAAAAGTAGAGGTTAGGCTCAAAGGCCGGCAATCTGCCTAATAAAAAAAAGCCCATTCATATGAATGGGCTTTTTTTTGGTTCGACCGTCATTTCTACTACATATTACGACGGTACTGCCCTCCTACTTCAAACAGGGCTTTAGTAATTTGACCTAAAGAACAAACTTTGGTGGCCTCCATTAAATGTTCAAAAATATTTTGGTTGTTGATGGCAGCATCTTGAATTTTTTGCAATTCGCTATCTATACGATCTGCCTTGGCCTTATGCAGGTGTGAAAGCATATCGATTTGATATTGTTTCTCTTCTTCTGTGGCGCGAATGACCTCGGCTGGGCGCACCGTTGGACTACCTTTACTACTCAAGAAGGTATTTACGCCTATAATAGGAAAATCACCATTGTGTTTTAAAGTCTCATAATACAAACTTTCTTCTTGAATTTTAGAACGCTGATACATAGTTTCCATAGCGCCTAAAACACCACCACGTTCAGTGATTCTATCAAATTCACTCAGTACAGCCTCTTCGACCAAATCGGTCAGATCTTCAATAATAAATGCCCCTTGGATTGGGTTTTCATTTTTGGCCAGCCCTAATTCCTTATTTATAATAAGCTGAATGGCCATAGCGCGACGCACACTTTCTTCGGTTGGAGTTGTAATTGCCTCGTCATAGGCATTGGTATGCAATGAATTACAATTGTCATAAATCGCATAAAGCGCCTGTAGCGTGGTTCTGATGTCATTAAAATCGATCTCCTGTGCATGAAGGCTGCGCCCAGAGGTCTGAATATGATATTTTAACATCTGAGCTCTAGGGTTGGCATTGTATTTTAGCTTCATGGCCTTAGCCCAAATTTTTCGAGCTACACGTCCTATGACCGCATATTCTGGATCGATACCATTTGAAAAGAAAAAGGATAAATTAGGTCCAAATTTATTGATATCCA
>CAZJWI010000046.1:0-2008 GCA_964549485.1 uncultured Flavobacteriaceae bacterium | reverse complement strand
AAGGTGATATCACTTATCGTACGGGTTACCTGCGCTTTGTGAGCCACAGTATCACCAGGTTTTTTGGTATCTTTTTCTCCTAAAAATGCTTGTATAGCCACTAAGGCATTGGCAGGGGTCATTGCGATAGTCTCTCGCCTTCTCACGTGTTGAATGTCGGAGACATAATGATTTTTTTGTTCGTTATTCACAATTAGTACACTACCCAGACCTTTATAGATGTTGAGTATAAAATCTACCTGAGAAGGGAGGGTTGCATTTCCTATTTGTTCGGGTGTTGAGATTAGAAGCGTACAACCGTCAAAAGTTGGGATATCTGTAGCTTGATCAATTTTTATAAGTTCAAAATTATAGCCATACACCTTTTTTATAAGCGAAGCATCAAACGACGTAGGCAGGGAATGGGTGTAGACAATTCGCGTTTTTACAGCAGTCAACAAATTGGTTCGTAAAATGGCGAGTATGGGCATAACCTCAGAGCCAAAACTAATCACGCTTTCATCCTTGATCTGATAGTTTTTAGCAAGCATCCACTCCAAAACAGAAGATAAGGGATGGCCTAGTCTAATATAATCGTAAGCTGTAGGTAGTGCGCTTAATGCAGCCTGAGAACTCTCATTTTTTTGAAATAAGGCCTCAAACTGATCTAGAAATTGTCTTTTGGCTAAGGCTTCATTGTAAATATCCAACCTATGGGTGGTGAGAAACAACCAATCTTCGGGCATATTTTTTAGGACAGCAGTAACAAATGGTGACAGTTGGGCATCTTTCATATAGAAATGGGTATACGATTAAAAGTGTGATTATTTTAAAGGCAAAATTAAACAAAAGGGCAGAGTTTCTGGCATCACAGTCTTAAAACACCAGATCTATACGAGTGCCAGATCCCACTTCGCTCTCTACTAAGATTTTACCCCGATGTAAGGTCATTATCTGTTTGCACAAACTAAGCCCAATACCACTTCCCGTAGGTTTTGTCGTAAAAAACGGAATAAAAATACGCTCCTGTACTTCTTCGGGTATGCCTTTGCCATTATCGACTATGCTGATGATAGGACTAGCCTTAGCCGAGAGGGCGGCACTTACTTGTATGCTAGGGTGGGGTGTTTGGGCTGTGGCGTCAACAGCGTTTAATATGAGATTGATCAAGGCCTGTTCTATCAAGTAAGTGTCAATTTCTAAATTGATTGCCTTTTCATCTAACACAAATCGAATTTCGACCTGTTTGTCTGCCAGAGTAGGGCCTAGCAAATCTTTGATATTTTTAAACAATACGGCTGCTGTGGTGGCTGTGCGGTGTACTGTAGTGACTTTGTGCAAACTGCGATAGGTTTTGGCAAATTTCATAAGGCCTTCGCTGCGCTTTTGAATACTGCTTATCCCGTCGTTGAGGTCTTCCAGACTAAGAGGATGTTCTTTTGGATCTTTTTGTGTGTTTTGCACGTGATGTTGTAAGGTTTCAGCTAGAGAAGAGATAGGCGCAATACTATTCATAATTTCATGCGTCATAACACT
The DNA here is from genome assembly GCA_964549485.1 of uncultured Flavobacteriaceae bacterium. GTDB lineage: Bacteria > Bacteroidota > Bacteroidia > Flavobacteriales > Flavobacteriaceae > Dokdonia. The sequence goes on along the minus strand of CAZJWI010000046.1, from coordinate 493 downwards.
GAGTAGTTTTTTCCAGGCCTCGCTTTCATTTTGATTTAGGGTGTCATCTATATTTTGAACCACCACCAGTTTAAATGAATGCTCTTCAATTTCAAAAACCGTATCAGATATTAAGACCTTGAGTGCACCATGTTTACTTTTGATTGCTGTAGCTGTCGCATTGGGATGATAGGTTTCAAATAGTTCATCGTAGATATGAGGTTGTCTGCTCGCTACAAAACTGATATTTTTAAATGAAGGAAAGTCAAGGATGGTGAGAAAACTATCGTTAGTCCAAAGTACTTCACCCGTTTCGACATTATAGGCAACAATACCCACCTCTACCATTTCTAGTATCTTTTGTAAATACACAAATTGGGCTTGTCGCTCATTATTAATCGATTTAATTGTGGCATTGATAAGATTAAAACCCTTATGTAGCTCTCGTATGTCTTGTGTGCCGTGTTTTTCGCTAAACCATCTCGAGAAATCGCGATATTTTACAGCCTCAAAA
>CAZJWI010000045.1:0-18071 GCA_964549485.1 uncultured Flavobacteriaceae bacterium | reverse complement strand
CTTTACCCATTTTAAGGTATTGGTATAGGGTGGGTACTTCACAGGGATATCGAGCCAGGTAGCTCTTTTGACAATTGCCTTGGTATGACTAAAGGTCATAAAACTGTGTTTGCCATGATAACTTCCAATACCGCTTTGGCCTACGCCACCAAAAGGCAGGTTCTTATTGACAAAATGAACCAAAGTATCGTTTATGACACCTCCTCCAAAAGCAAATTGATGTAAGAACCATTTTGTAAAACGGCGCTTTCGCGAAAACACATAGGCGCTCAACGGTTTTTCATAGTGATTAATAATCACTTCTAGATCCTGAGTTGTGCTGTAGGTCAATACAGGGAGTATAGGTCCGAAGATTTCCTGACTCATACAATGCGCCTCCAAACTTTCTACTGCAACAAGGGTGGGAGCAATATACAATTGGGAAACATCAGTCCTACCACCTTCGATGATCTCAATACGATCATCATCTAACATTTTTTGTAACCTGTTGTGGTTGTCTTCATTTATTATACGTGCAAAATCTGGGGACTGTTTTGGATTACTCCCATAATATTTTTGAATTTGTTGACGCAGGGCTTTAATTAGCTTAGATTGTATGTCCTGATGTACCAATAGGTAATCTGGTGCAATACAAGTTTGACCTGCATTCACAAATTTTCCCCAAACGATACGTTTGGCGGCTTGCTCAATTTTAGCCGAAGGATGAACCACGCAAGGACTTTTACCACCTAGTTCGAGGGTGAGTGGTGTCAAATGTTTGGCGGCGGCCTGGGCCACAATTTTTCCCACTTTGACGCTTCCAGTAAAGAATATATAATCCCATCTTTCTGCCAACAAGGCTTGAGCTACTTCTTTATCTCCTTCTACGACGCTTACATGCTTTGGATCAAAGACCTCAGTTACTATAGTGTTTATAAGCGATGCAGTTGCGGGAGTAAGCTCACTTGGTTTAATCACTACAGTATTACCTGCGGCTATAGCTCCAATTAAAGGACCAAAGACCAGTTGGAATGGATAGTTCCAGGGCGCAATGAGTAAGGTCCTGCCATAAGGCTCGTAATATTGATAATCACGAGATGGAAAATTAAATAGAGAGGAGGATACTTTTTTGGGGTGTTGCCATTTCCATATAGCTTTAATAGCAAGGTCCAATTCTTGCATTACCAAGATATATTCTGTGGCATAGCCTTCAAAGCTTGGTTTGCCGAAGTCTTGGAGTAATGCGTTGAGTATAGCCGATTCTTGTGCCTTAATCATTTGGCGCAGTCGTATCAGGGCTTTTCTGCGATAGGCGATGTCTTTAGTTCTGCCAGAGGTAAAAAACCGATCTTGATCGAGGATGATTTGGGAGATATTTTTCATGGGGCTATTTCTTAGTCAAAAATAAGCTTCTTTCAGAAGGTCGCTTTGCTTGTTTGAGATATTTCCTAATGTATATACGCTCAACAGGTCTAATAAGCAATTCATTTAAGCAGTGTAGACCGAGCTACCATCCGTAATATAATTCACTTAATATATTGAAAAACAGTTATTTGTATTCAAAATGGAACTGTTGAACAGCGTAAGATTAAGAAGAAGTCCTTTTTTGGCCCTAGTCCTAAAAAGTACATTTACACACTTATAGAACCCTATTCATTTGAAAACTTATAATACCTATAGTAAAGCGGTAACTCAAGATCCGACACAACCTGCAGCCCAGGCAATGTTACACGCCGTAGGACTAACCGAAGAAGATTTTACCAAACCACTAGTGGGAATTGCTAGCACAGGCTATGAAGGCAATCCTTGTAATATGCATCTCAACGCCCTTGCTGCCGATATAAAAAAAGGCGTGCAACAGGCTGATTTAGTAGGTCTTATTTTTAATACCATAGGCGTAAGTGATGGCATTTCTATGGGAACACCAGGCATGCGTTACTCACTTCCTTCAAGAGACCTGATAGCCGATAGTATGGAAACCGTGATGCAAGCCATGAGTTATGATGCTATGGTTACTGTGGTAGGCTGTGATAAGAATATGCCTGGAGCTATGATGGCTATGTTGCGACTCAATCGTCCTGCCATACTGGTATACGGTGGTACGATAGCTCCAGGATGTCATGAAGATAAAAAACTAGATGTGGTTTCTGCCTTTGAGGCATGGGGCCAAAAAGTAGCCGGTACCATAACCGAAAAACAGTTCAAGACCGTTGTCAAAAAGGCCTGTCCTGGCGCTGGTGCTTGCGGTGGTATGTATACAGCAAATACTATGGCTTCGGCTATAGAAGCCTTAGGGATGAGCCTGCCGTATACTTCCTCAAATCCAGCTGTAAGTTCAGATAAACAGGAAGAATGTAAACGCGTTGGAGATGCCTTAGAGCATTTGATCAAACAGGACATTAAACCATTAGATATTGTTACAAAAAAGTCATTAGAAAACGCTGTACGTCTTATCACTGTTTTGGGCGGCTCAACCAATGCGGTGATTCATTTTTTGGCTATTGCCAAAACAGCTCATATCGATTTTACCTTGACCGATTTTAGGCGAATAAGCGATAGTACTCCCTTTCTAGCCGATTTAAAACCAAGTGGAAATTATTTGATGGAAGACCTGCACAAGGTAGGTGGTGTGCCCGCGGTATTAAAATACATGCTGGCAGAAGGTATGTTGCATGGCGATTGCCTAACAGTGACGGGTAAGACGCTTGCAGAAAATCTTGCAGCAGTTGCCCCGCTTAGTCCCAATCAATCTATAATCAAACCCGTTTCAAACCCTATTAAAGAGACCGGCCACATACGTGTGTTATACGGCAACATCGCTTCAGAAGGTGCTGTTGCAAAAATTACTGGGAAAGAAGGAGTACGCTTTCGCGGAAGCGCACGTGTGTACGACAGCGAATTTAAGGCCAATGATGGTATAAAGGCTGGGCAGGTACAGAAAGGAGATGTGGTAGTGATACGATACCAAGGCCCACAGGGAGGACCAGGAATGCCAGAAATGCTAAAACCCACAGCGGCCATCATGGGAGCAGGACTGGGTAAGGAAGTCGCATTAATTACAGACGGTCGTTTTTCTGGAGGTACCCATGGTTTTGTAGTGGGTCATATATGCCCAGAAGCCCAGTTGGGAGGTAGCATTGCTTTGATAGAAGACGGAGATATGATCACTATCGATGCCGAGCAAAACACGATTCATCTTGAAATTGCCCAGGATGAGCTCAACAAGAGAAAAGCAAATTGGAGGCCACCAGCACTAAAAGCCAAACGTGGAGCACTGTATAAATATGCAAAAACGGTGTCGTCAGCCTCTGAGGGTTGTATCACTGACGCCTTATAAATCTAAAAAAAATGACTCATAGCGCTTGTCGCCAATAGAAGTAGTATATGGAAACAAATTTTGAATATTCTCATCGCAACCCTACCGATACACCAACCTTGGTAGCACCAAAAACAATGAGTGGGAGCGAAGCCCTTATTCAGTGTTTACTTGCAGAAGAGGTCGATTTGATTTATGGATATCCTGGAGGTGCCATCATGCCATTTTATGATGAGCTATACAAGTATGAGGCCCAATTGCGTCATATATTAACACGTCACGAGCAAGGCGCTACTCATGCGGCTCAAGGCTATGCTCGAGCTACTGGAAAGGTGGGAGTGGCTATAGCAACCTCAGGTCCAGGAGCTACCAATCTAATTACTGGGATTGCCGATGCCCAAATTGACAGCACACCCCTGGTCTGTATCACAGGACAGGTGTCATCTGTGCTATTAGGTAGTGACGCCTTTCAGGAAACCGATATTATTGGGATTTCGACCCCAGTGACCAAGTGGAATTATCAAATTACCAAAGCCAGCGAAATTCCGGAAGTTTTGGCAAAGGCATTTTATATAGCTAGAAGTGGTAGGCCTGGACCCGTTCTTATTGATATAACCAAAGATGCTCAGTTTGAAACCTTTGATTTTGAATATGCCAAGTGTGAGTACATCAGAAGTTACACCCCTGTACCTAAACTTGATCCTCAGGCTCTGGAAGCTGCAGCCCAGTTGATTAATGCAGCAAAGAAACCTTTAATTGTTTGGGGTCAAGGCGTTATCCTAGGAAAAGCCGAGGCTGCTTTTAGAGCATTTATTGAAAAGACAGGAATCCCTGCTGCATGGACCATTATGGGGGTCTCGGCCATTCCAACAGCACATCCGCTTAATGTAGGTATGGTGGGTATGCATGGCAATTACGCGCCCAATATGCTTACTAATCAATGCGATCTGCTTATTGCCATAGGCATGCGTTTTGACGACAGAGTCACTGGTAATCTAGACGCTTACGCCAAACAGGCTAAAGTCATCCATTTTGAAATTGATCCCGCCGAAGTGCATAAGAATGTCTATGCCGATGTGGCGGTAATAGGTGATGCCAGGCAAGCCTTGGAGCAAATCTTGCCAATGGTCAATGCCAATTCGCATCAAGGCTGGCACAACCGTTTTAAAGACTTGTATAAAGAAGAATACCATAAAGTCATACGACACGACTTGCTTCCCACCAAGGAAGGCCTTACCATGGGAGAGGTATTGCACACTCTTAATGCATTAACTCAAGGCCAAGCGATCATTGTTTCAGATGTAGGGCAACACCAAACGATTGCCTGCCGTTATGCTGATTTTGCCAAGACCAAAAGTAATATCACCTCAGGAGGTTTGGGTACTATGGGATTTGCCCTACCAGCAGCTATTGGCGCCAAAATGGGAGCACCAGATCGTGAAGTAATTGCCATCATTGGAGATGGTGGTTACCAAATGACCATACAAGAATTGGGTACAATATTTCAAACAGAAGTTGCTGTTAAAATACTGGTACTAAATAATTCATTTTTGGGTATGGTGCGGCAATGGCAACAATTATTCTTTGAGAAACGATATGCCTCTACCGAATTGAAAAATCCTGATTTTGTGGCTATTGCCAAAGGCTATAGCATAGAAGCACACAGGGTTAGCAAACGCGAAGAACTAAAAGCAGCACTAAAACATTTTATCACCGCAGATACCGCTCAATTTTTGGAGGTGTGTGTAGAAAAGGAGGGCAATGTTTTCCCGATGATCCCTTCTGGAGCTTCGGTTTCTGAGATACGATTATCCTAACAAAAGAAATGCAAATGACGGCTACACCAGTATTAGGTCTACGGTTGTCTATTTAAAACTATATCATTTATGGAGTCTGTAAAAACCTTTACCGTGAGCATGTATACCGAAAACAACATCGGTTTGCTCAATCGTGTCTCTGCCATATTTCAACGTAGACATATCAATATCGAAAGTATAGCCGCTTCCGAGAGTGAAATTGAAGATGTATTTCGCATTACTATGGTGGTTCATATCACAGAGACTGCTATGAAGAAAATCATAGGTCAGATTGAACGACAGATCGAGGTGATTAAGGCCTATTACCATACCGATGAAGAAACCATTTTTATGGAGAGCGCTATGTTTAAAATGCGTTCTGACCTCTTGTTTGAAGAACGCCAAATTCAAAATATTATCAAAGAGAGCAATGCGAGAATCGTCACGGTGAATCGCGCCTTCTTTGTCCTGGAAAAATCTGGACGTCGCTCTGAAATCGCATTAATGTATCGCGAATTAAAGCCCTATGGCATTATGCAATTTGTACGATCTGGCCGCATCGCTGTTACAAAATCTGAGATGCCCATTTCTTCAATGTTAGGAAAAATTGCAGCACAGAAAGAGGTGACTTTTCAACATTAAAAACAAAAAGAGAACAATAGCAAATGCTCTTTGCTAGAAAAAAATAACAACTATGACAAATTATTTCAATAGTCTCAATTTAAGAGAACAGCTTGCACAATTAGGAAAATGTCGTTTGATGGCGTCATCCGAGTTTAAGGAAGGTGTTACCGCTTTAAAGGACAAAAACATCGTCATCATTGGGTGTGGGGCTCAAGGTCTTCATCAAGGGCTCAATATGAGAGATAGCGGTCTTACTATTACCTATGCACTACGGGCTGATGCTATTGCCAATCAAAGACCCTCATATATCAATGCGACTAGAAATAATTTTGAGGTAGGTCAATTTGAGCAAGTGATACCCACGGCCGATCTCGTTCTCAATCTTACCCCAGATAAGCAACATACAGCGGTGGTCAAAAAGGTCATGCCCCTAATGAAAAAAGGAGCTACTCTTAGTTATTCTCACGGTTTTAACATCGTTGAGGAAGGTATACAAATACGCAAAGATCTCACTGTGATCATGGTCGCCCCTAAATGTCCAGGATCGGAAGTACGGGAAGAATTTTTGAGAGGTTTTGGAGTGCCCATGCTTATCGCAGTGCATCCAGATAATGACCCAGAACAAAAGGGTCTTGCTCAGGCCAAAGCCTATGCAGTCGCTACTGGTGGGCACAGGGCAGGGGTTTTAGAGTCTTCCTTTGTAGCCGAGGTCAAAAGTGATTTGATGGGTGAACAAACTATCCTATGCGGCGTGCTGCAAAGTGGCTCAATTCTATGTTACGACAAAATGATAGCCACAGGTATGGCTCCAGATTATGCAGCTAAGCTCATACAATACGGATGGGAAACGATAACAGAGGCTTTAAAACACGGCGGGATTACCAATATGATGGACCGATTAAACAATCCTTCAAAGTTAAAGGCATATGCCATTGCCGAAGATCTAAAACAGCTAATGCGACCCCTATTTGAAAAGCATATGGACGATATTATGAGCGGTCATTTTTCCAAAACGATGATGGAAGATTGGGACAATGACGATTATAATCTTTTGCGCTGGAGAGCGGCTACTGCCAATACAGCTTTTGAGCAGCAAAGGCCTACTAGTGATCATATTGCAGAACAAACCTATTTCGATCATGGTACCCTTATGGTTGCCTTAGTAAAAGCAGGGGTAGAATTGGCCTTTGAAACTATGACCGCTGCGGGTATTATCGAAGCATCTGCTTATTATGAATCACTACACGAAACACCACTCATTGCAAATACCATTGCCCGAAAAAAGTTATACGAAATGAACCGCATCATTTCTGATACAGCAGAGTATGGTTGTTATCTATTTGATCATGCCTGTCAACCCCTGCTAAAAGATTTTGTTAGTGAGTTGGGCGCAGATGTGATAGGTGGAAACTATGTCACATCCACTACAGTCGATAATCAAAGGTTGATAGCGGTTAACCAAGCCATAAGAAACCATCCAATTGAGCGCATTGGAGCCAAATTAAGAACAGCTATGACCGACATGAAAAAAGTGCAAACCCCAGAGCGGCAACAAGCTGTGGTCGTTTAATAGCAGAAATAGCCTAAATGCCATGACGCTAACCAAACGAGCCTATTATCCAACAATTTCAGAGGTTGAAGCTGCGGCCAGTAGATTACAGGAGGTGGTTTACAAAAGCCCTTTTGAGCATAACTTGACCTATTCTGACGCCATGCAGGCAACTATTTACTTTAAACGAGAAGACCTACAACAGGTGCGCTCCTACAAAATAAGAGGAGCATTTAACAAGATTGCTACCTTGTCAAAGGCACAACAACAAGCTGGCGTTGTCTGTGCTAGTGCTGGCAATCACGCCCAAGGTGTCGCTTTTGCCTGCGCGCATTTAAAACTAAAGGGTACGGTTTTTATGCCTATTCCTACACCCAAGCAAAAGGTAGCGCAAGTATCGATGTTTGGTGGGAAATGGATTGATATTCAATTGGTGGGAGATACTTTTGATGATGCTTTCGCGAAAGCAAAATCTTTCGAATCTGATACCAATGCAACTTTTATCCATCCCTTTGATGACCCTAGAATTATTGAAGGACAGGCTACAGTAGGTCTAGAAATGATAGCACAAACGCCAAGACCGCTAGATTATGTTTTTGTACCTGTAGGTGGTGGTGGATTGTTGTCTGGACTTAGTAGTGTTTTTGCGCAATTGTCACCTTCAACCAAAATTATAGGGGTTGAACCAGCAGGAGCACCAGCGATGAAAACGGCATTGACCAAAGGAGAGAATCACACGCTACCCCAAATCGATAAGTTTGTGGATGGTGCAGCTGTACATCGCGTTGGAGATCTGAATTTTGAGATTTGCAAGCACTTTGTAGATGAAGTTGTAACAGTAGATGAGGGAGAGGTATGTCAAACCATCTTAGACGTGTACAATCAAAATGCCATGGTGGTAGAGCCTGCAGGCGCTTTGAGTATAGCAGTTTTGAGACAGTTTAAAACCCGACTTAAGGGCAAACAGGTAGGCTGTGTAATAAGTGGGAGTAATAATGATATCACCCGAACCGCCGAAATTAAAGAACGTGCTCTCTTATACAGCAAGTTAAAGCATTATTTTATTGTGAGATTTCCGCAGCGTGCTGGTGCGCTCAAAGAATTTGTAGCCCATGTGCTAGGACCAGATGACGATATTACCTTTTTTGAATATTCTAAAAAGACAAGTAGAGAACAGGGCCCAGCTGTAGTAGGTATTCAACTAAAAAGCGCCAATGATCTCTCGCCTTTAATACAAAGAATGAAAGCAGCTTCCTTCTATGGAGAATACCTAAATGATAAGCCCGATTTATTTGAGTTTTTGATCTAGAGCTAGCTGTGTTAGAGTGCTTAGCAACAGCCTTGTTTTTTGTTTTTTGTAAGTCGTCTGGCAACTAGCATTTGCAGAGTGGCAGTGACCACGTAGATGATCATTAGAAACCCTTGCTTGGAGGAGTCGAGAACGGTAGCTGCGATCAAAATAATAGCAGCTGCTATTAAGGCGGTATAAATGTGTGGATTTTTAAAAATTTTAAAGGACATAAGGATTACGATTAATTGATTTGAACAATTAGTGTCAACCATCTTCAAAAAATCACAAGTCCGCTCTATTTTTTTTTAATCTTCTATCAATAGCCTAAATAATCGTACTCTGGCCTACAAAAATGTTTTCAAAATTGCGATTTGTATCTTCTGGATTTAGTATAAAATCTACGATAAAGTCTCCTACTTTATTGGTGCCAAATGAATGGGAAGAGGCAATATCCTGAGTGGTGAATCCTAGTTCTAGCGATTTGGCCACCGCATTTTCTATAGCTTGTGCTTCGGTCTCAAGTGACAAATGACGTAAGAGCAAGGCTGCCGAAAGTATACTGGCTAGTGGGTTGGCCAGATCTTTTCCTGTGGCTTGCGGAAAACTACCATGGATAGGTTCAAATAGTGCATGGGTATTACCTATAGAGGCAGATGCCAACAGCCCAATAGATCCCCCAATTACGCTCGCTTCATCAGAGAGAATATCACCAAACAAATTTTCTGTAAGTATAACATCAAACTCAGAGGGGGCCAGAATGAGTTGCATCGCAGCATTATCTACAAATAAGAAGTCCAGGCTAACATCTGGATATTGTGGCGCCATTGCTGTGATCACTTTTCGCCATAGGCGAGAGGTTTCTAAAACATTGGCTTTGTCAACTAGAGTGAGCTTTTTTCTTCTTTTTTGTGCTTCCGCGAAAGCGAGATGCCCAATACGCTCTATTTCTGTAGTGGTGTATGAGCAATCATCAAAGGCCTTGTCACCAGCTTGATTAAGACGTTTGTCTCCAAAATATATCCCTCCGGTTAATTCTCTAAATATGCTAATATCAGTACCTTTTATAATATGCTCTTTTAAAGGCGAGTTGTGTAGTAAACTCTCAAAGGCTTTTACAGGTCGTATATTACAGAAAAGTCCTAATTCCTTCCGCAGTTGTAGTAACCCCTGTTCAGGACGTACTTTGGCCTTGGGGTCATTATCGTATTTGGGATGACCAATAGCGCCAAAGAGAATAGCATCGGCCTTTTTACATTTTTTAAGTGTGGCTTCAGGTAATGGTGTACCAGTGGCATCTATAGCGCAGGCACCCATAAGGGCTTCGGTATATTTAAATTGATGGCCGTACTGCTCACCAATGGCATCGAGAGCCTTTTGGGCCTGAGCGATTACCTCTGGGCCAATCCCATCACCGGGTATGACTGCTATATCAAATTCCATAGCATTTATTTTAAAGGGTTAAGAAGTGGTGTTGTGCTTCAAAAGCGGTAATGCGTTTGTTTTGACTCAACAAATAGTCAATATCATCATAGCCTTGTAGAAGGCACAATTTCTTGTAGGCATCTATATCAAAGCTTGTGTTTTGCGTCGGGGTATGTAATAGCTGTTTTTCGAGGTCAATCTTTAGTTGTAGCTGTGGCGATTGTTGTATCTCTTGGAGTAGTTGGGATAAAAACATCCCATCAACTTCAATTGGGAGCAACCCATTATTAAGCGCATTTCCTTTAAAGATATCGGCAAAAAAGCTGGATATTACTACCTTAAACCCATAATCAACTAAGGCCCAGGCAGCGTGTTCTCTACTCGAACCACACCCAAAATTATTGCCAGCTACCAATATTTGAGCACCTTCGTATTGTTGTTGATTGAGCATAAATTCATAATTAAGATGGCCGCTTTTATCAAAGCGCCAATCTCTGAAAAGATTTTTCCCAAAACCTTTTTTGCTCGTAGCTTTTAAAAATCGGGCTGGGATAATCTGATCGGTATCTATATTTTCGGTGGCTAAGGGTACAGCCCTTGCCTCTAGGGTTACAAAGGGTTCCATTATACGGTTAGGGTATTTGTAATATCTACTATTTTACCTTCTATAGCTGTAGCGGCAGCAACAAGTGGACTTGCCAATATGGTTTTGGCACCCTGGCCTTGACGTCCTTCAAAATTTCTATTTGAAGTAGATACGCAGTATTCTCCAGAGGGTATCTTATCATCATTCATAGCCAGACATGCTGAACAGCCGGGCTGTCTTAAGACAAACCCAGCCTCTTCAAACACCTCTTTAAGACCTTCTTTTTCTAATTGTCGAGCAACTTGTTGTGATCCTGGAACGAGCCAGGCAGTAACATGAGCTGCCTTAGTTTTTCCTTTAATATATCGGGCCGCATCTCTAAAATCTTCAATTCTAGAATTGGTACAACTCCCGATAAACACATAATTGATTGGGGTGTTTAAAAGACGATTCCCCTTTTTAAAATTCATATAGGCTAAGGCTTTTTCAAAAGTCATATCGCCTGTGACAGGTATGTGATCATTTATTTTTATCCCCATACCAGGATTGGTTCCATAGGTAATCATTGGGGCTATATCTTCGGCCTCAAAATGATATTCTTTGTCAAAAACGGCATCTGGATCTGTGGGTAATGTTTTCCAGTAAGAGACCGCTTTCGCGAAAGCTTTACCTGAAGGAGCAAACTTGCGATCTTTGACATAATCAAATGTGGTTTGATCAGGAGCTATCATTCCGCCTCGAGCCCCCATCTCTATACTCATATTGCAAACAGTCATTCTACCCTCCATAGACATCTTTTCAAATACAGAACCCGCATATTCGCAGAAGTAGCCTGTACCCGCGTTGGTGCCAAGTTTGGAAATGATATACAATATCACATCTTTAGGCATAACGCCAGGAGCCAAATCTCCGGTTACAGTTATGCGCATTTTTTTGGGTTTTTGTAAGAGCAAACACTGGCTGGCAAAAACTTGAGCCACCTGGCTGGTACCTATTCCAAATGCTATAGTCCCGAAGGCACCATGAGTTGAAGTATGGCTGTCACCACACACAAGGGTCATACCGGGTTGTGTGATCCCTAGTTCTGGAGCCATAACGTGTACAATGCCGTTGTATTGATGACCAAGACCGTAAAGGGTTATACCGTGTTTCTTACAATTTGTAGACAATTCGGTGAGTTGATTTCTCGAAAGCGGATCCCTTACAGGTAAATGCTGGTCTATGGTAGGGGTATTGTGATCGGCGGTAGCCACGATTTGATCTGGTCTCGCTATAGGAATACCTCTTTCTTCTAATTCGTTAAAGGCCTGTGGGCTGGTAACCTCATGAATTAAGTGCTTGTCTATATATAATACCTGTGGTCCGTCGGGTACAGCCGTCACCACATGGGCATCCCATACTTTGTCAAAAAGTGTTTTTGGTTGTTTCATACTATTTGGTCTGCTATTTTGAATCGTGTTTGAAGAGATATCAAAATAGTATGTTTTTATAAAATTTTAGGCCAGAGCTCCTGCGCCTATTTGAATGCGCTGCATAATTTGATGCAGGTCGGCATTGCTCACCTCTTTTTGTTTGTCGGCTACATTTAAAAAGACCTCGTAGGCTGCATCCAGTTGGGTCTTGGTCAAATCATATCCTACCTTCTTGGATCGATACGCCAGTGCAGCTCTGCCACTTCTGGCAGTCAAGACTATGGCACTATCGGTAACCCCCACGTCAACAGGATTTATAATTTCGTAAGTGGCTCTGTTTTTAATTACACCATCCTGATGTATCCCAGAGCTATGTGCAAAGGCATTTGCTCCTACGATGGCTTTATTGGGTTGTACTAGCATACCCATTTTTTCGCTAACCATCTTGCTAGTGTCAAACAGCAATTGCGTATTAATATCGGTCTCCAATTGAAGATCCGGATGTTGTTTGAGGATCATCACCACTTCTTCTAAGGCGGTGTTTCCAGCACGCTCTCCAATACCATTTATGGTACACTCAATTTGTCGTGCTCCATTGACCACTCCAGAAATAGCATTGGCTGTAGCGAGACCTAAGTCATTGTGACAGTGGCAGGATAGCGTTACTTTATCTATTCCTTTTACATTTTCTCTCAGGTATTTGATCTTGGCTCCGTACTCTTCGGGCAGACAATATCCGGTAGTATCGGGAATGTTGAGTACGGTAGCACCGCTTTTAATTACTGCTTCACAAACTTGAGCCAAAAAAGCGTTTGAGGTGCGACCAGCATCTTCGGCATAAAACTCTACGTCCTCCACAAAACTCTTAGCATAGGCTGTTGCTTTTTTGGCCCTGTCAATGATTTCTTGAGGTGTGGCTTTAAATTTATACCGCATGTGAGACTCACTCGTACCAATTCCGGTATGTATACGGGGGAATTTTGCATATCGCAGTGCCTCAGCAGCAACTTCAATATCCTTGGAAACAGCACGGGTTAGCCCGCACACGGTAGCATTATTAACCAATTTTGCAATGGCCTGAACAGAGGTAAAATCACCTGGGCTAGAAATAGGAAAGCCCGCTTCGATAACATCAACACCCAACATATCCAGGCGTTCTGCTATAACCAACTTTTCACTAGTCGCTAGTTTACAACCCGGTACCTGCTCACCGTCCCTTAGGGTTGTATCAAAGATTTGAACTTTATCTGTTTGCATAAGTATGTTTTGTTAGTTCAAAAATATATCTTGCTAGCGGCTAATAGGTATTTGAAATGGAGCGTCTTACGATGTCAAATGGATGGCCTTATTATGTAATAATATGAAAATCAAATAGTTGTGCGTAAAATAATTACAACGTTAACTGCCTCGAGTGATCCGCTTTTTGTTTTGATCAAATCATTGACAAAAAGCGAAAAGCGCCAATTTAAATTATATGTTGGTCGGATTGGAGGTAATAGCGATGCCAAATTTTTGCAGCTTTTTGAGTTGATGAACAAGATGAAATCCTATGACGAAGCGGTTATTTTAAAACGCGGCATCGTTACCAAAACTCAAATATCCAATTTAAAGGCGCATTTATATAAACAACTTTTGATCAGTCTTAGGCTCACACCTTCACACCAAAACATCCGCGTTCAGATTAGAGAGCAGTTGGATTTTGCAACCATATTGTATCAAAAAGGGTTGTATAAACAGAGTTTAAAACTCTTGGAGAAAGCCAAAAGCATGGCCCTAGACAATGAAGAGAAGAATATAGCTTACGAAATTGTTGAGCTCGAAAAGGTTATAGAAACCCAGTATATCACCAGAAGTCTAGATACACGAGCCGATGAATTAAGCGATTTAGCAAAAGAGTTAAGCCAGCAAAATGCCCTGACCAGTAAACTTTCTAATCTTTCGTTACAACTCTATGGCATGATGCTCAAAACAGGCTATGTCAGAAGTGATACCGAACTCAAAGAGGTGCAAACATTTTTTGAGTCGTCCTTACCCCAATATCGATTGCAAGACTTAGGCTTTCGCGAAAAGCTATGGCTGTATAAAGCGCATCTGTGGTATAGCTTTCTCATTCAGGATTTTTTATCCTGTTATAAGTATTCTCAGCGATGGGTACAACTCTTTGATCGGCACCCAGGCATGATCAAGCAAAATCCTGTATTCTATTTAAAAGGAATGCATTATTTGTTAGAATCCTTGTACTACTTGAAACACAACTCTAAGTTCAAAGTTGCATTAGATAAATTGGAACGATTAAAGGATGATCCCAATTTTCCCAAAGCCCACAATCATCAGACACTATTGTTTTTGTACATCAATAGCAATCGTTTTAACCATCGTTTTATGATAGGTGACTTTGACAAGGGACAGTCGCTGGTTGACACGGTTTTGGAAGGAATTAAATCGCCCCAATATCGCATAGACGAGCATCATGTAATGGTATTTTATTATAAGATTGCCAGTTTGTATTTTGGAGCGGGAGATAATGACAAGTGTATCGAATATGCCTCAAAAATTATAACAAATTCTTCTTTGAAAACAAGAGAAGACTTGATGTGTTTTGCACGAATTCTCAACTTAGTAGCGCATTATGAGGCCGGAAAGGATTATCATTTGGAGGCTTTGCTTCGGTCTACGTATAAATTTTTGATCAAAATGGACGATTTGCACGAGGTCCAAAAAGAAATGATCAAATTTGTAAGACGCTTAGGCGATATTTATCCCCACGAATTAAAACGAGAATTTATCGCTTTACACAAAACATTACAAACCTATGAGAATGATCCCTATGAGCGGCGTGCTTTTTTGTACCTCGACCTCTTATCTTGGTTAGAGAGTAAAATTGAAAATAGGCCTATTGCAGTTGTTATTCAGGAAAAGGCCAAGGAATTAATACGCTAAAAATTGGAAGGCTAGCTATCAAAAAATCATCATCACCTACACCATCTTCTGGCTCAACTTCGGTTTGGAGGCAATTACTAGAGATTAATCTGGCCATGTTGTGTATAAGTACCTCTGGGGTTTTAGGAAGGTACATAGATCTGGATCCAAAGGTCACCATCGCTATACGTGCCATACTGGCTGTTTTCTTTCTTGGAGGATATATAATTATTAAAAAGAAGTCATTTGCGTTGCATGCCAAAGACCGTTTGTCTGTTGGTTTTGCCGGGCTCTTATTGGGGGCTCATTGGATATTTTATTTTTATGCCCTTCAACTTTCAAATGTGGCCATTGGGATGCTTTCTATATTTACCTATCCTGCAATTACCGCTTTGTTGGAGCCTTTGCTCTTGAAGACAAAATTTCAAAAAATTCATTTATTATTGGCGCTGTTGGTACTTATAGGTTTGTATTTTTTGACCCCTGCAATCGACCTTAAAAATGATACCACCTTGGCCATACTATTTGGTCTTATTTCGGCATTGTGCTATGCCTTGCGCAATCTTATTATGAAGACAAAGGTGCAGCAATATGCCGGAGCAGTCTTGATGTGGTATCAAATTGTAGTTATAGCCTTTTGCTTATCACCACTATTATTCTGGCAAAGCAAGGCAACAATTAGCGATCAACTACCCGCTCTAGCGGCACTAGCCCTTTTAACCACTACTATTGGTCATACTATGTTTTTATCGAGTTTTAAGCATTTTTCTGTGACCACAGCAAGTTTAATAAGCAGTGTCCAGCCAGTTTATGGCATTCTATTAGCCATGCTATTTCTAGGCGAAATTCCTAAAGCTGCGACCCTTATAGGTGGAGCACTTATCTTGCTTAGCGTATTGATAGAAAGTAAACGGACTTTGCGATGAGACCTTTAAAGACCTATTTGGATTTGGTGGTTCATCCTATTTTAGCGCTCTGGCTATTCTTTGGGTTTATACTCTTTACCATCATCGGAACCTTATCTCATGAATTGGGTCATATCGCTTTCGCGAAAGCACAAGGATGCACGACCACCTTGCATTATGGATCTATGAGCTTTAAAAGAGGAGCAGTTCCCGAAGATATAGTAGACTTAGCCAAACGATATAAAAGGGAGATCAGTGATGGAAAAGATTTTCCTGGTAAGTCTCGTTGGGAAGCTGTTAGAGAAGAAAGACAGAAGCTGAGCTTTTGGGTTACATTTGGAGGACCCTTTCAAACTATTTTATTTGGTACTATTGGTTTTATGGTATTGTTTTCCAGACGTCATACAATTGATAAAGATGGAATGGCAATTCAAGATTGGTTCTGGATGTTTCTTAGCTTTTTTTGGTTAAGGATGTTGTACAATCCTGTCTATTCTTTCCTCTCTGGTCTTACTAGAGCAGACTTCTATCCGTTTGATGGGCATAGTGATGAACTTAACCTTGCCCGACGCCTGGGATGGTGGGAGGGAAGTATCTCTTTGTCTCTGGCACTAATGAGTTGCACCTTGGTGGTTTTTGTAATCTTTTCAATTATTCCTAAGACCTATCGTTTAACGCTTCTTAGTAGCGGTTTAACAGGAGGGTTGATCGGCGCTTGGTTTTGGTTGTCCTGGATAGGCCCCAAAATACTGCCTTAAGGTAATGCGCAAGTTGCCCAGATCGAATCGGTTTCAGGAAGTGAGGCAGTAAACGCTATAGATTCTTTTTTGACAGGATGTGTGAGTTGCAGTTTTCTGGCGTGCAAACTTATACTTCCATCTTTGTTAGAACGCTGAGCTCCGTACTTTAAATCGCCTTTGATTGGAGACCCAATGGCCGAAAGTTGAGCTCTGATTTGATGATGTCTCCCCGTGTGCAGCTTTATTTCGAGCAAAGTATAATTGTCTAATTGTTGTATCACCTGATAATCCAATATGGCCTTTTTACTTTCAGGAACTTCTTTGAGGTAAGCGTAAGACTTGTTCTGTTTGGGATTTCTTTTGAGATAATGTACCAGCCGGTCTGATATTTTTGGCGGTGCCTTTTTTACCAACGTCCAATACGTTTTTTGAGTTTCTCTCTGGGCAAACATCGCATTTAAACGGGTGAGGGCTTTACTTGTTCGGGCAAAGAGAACGACCCCACTAGTAGGTCTGTCCAAGCGATGTACCGTACCCAGATATACCGCTCCAGGTTTATGATATTTTTTTGCGATATAGGCCTTGACCACTTCGCTAAGTGGCATATCCCCAGTTTGATCTCCCTGAACTAGATCTCCAGCGCGTTTATTGATGACAATCAAATGATTGTCTTCGTAAATGACATTGAGGTTTTCTGGGGTAGAGCGCATGTTTTTCATAGGACAAGTTGATCAACATTTTATTGATCCTGCGCTAAAGGTTTAGTATTGTTCGGTATCGTTGGGAAAGTCTTGAGACTTTACATCTTTGCTATATTGTTCAAAAGCATTTGTCATCTCGGTATACATATCGAGATATCTGCGCAAAAATCGAGGGTTGAATTCATGAGTCATTCCCAACATATCGTGAGTGACCAACACTTGCCCATCTACGCCAGCTCCAGCACCAATCCCAATAACTGGTATGGTCAGGCTCTCAGCGACTTCTTGTGCCAGGGCGGCAGGTACCTTTTCTAATACAATGGCAAAACAACCTGCTCTTTCAAGCATTAAGGCATCTTCTTTTAATTTGGCAGCTTCTGCCTCTTCTTTGGCTCTAACTGTATAGGTCCCAAATTTATAGATACTTTGAGGAGTCAAACCCAGATGTCCCATGACAGGGATTCCTGCGTGTAAAATTCGTTTAACACTATCTTTAACTTCCTTTCCGCCTTCCAATTTGACCGCATGCCCGCCACTTTCTTTCATAATTCGTATGGCTGAGCGCAAGGCCTCTTTTGGATCACTCTGATAGCTACCAAAGGGTAAATCTACAACCACTAAGGCACGACTTATTGCTCGTATTACCGATGAGGCGTGATAGATCATTTGATCTAATGTAATAGGAAGGGTGGTCTCATGACCAGCCATTACATTAGAAGCACTATCTCCTACCAAGATCACATCTATTCCTGCCCCGTCAACAATCTTGGCCATGGTATAATCATAGGCGGTAAGCATAGATATTTTCTCTCCTCGAGCTTTCATCTCGGT
>CAZJWI010000044.1:0-5251 GCA_964549485.1 uncultured Flavobacteriaceae bacterium | reverse complement strand
CCTATACTAACCCTTTAAAAAAGCCAATACAAGAATGTCTTGTTAGATCCAAAGGAGTCGAACCTTTTAACTATGCCAGAATTGCCCTAAAACAACCCTTCAATAAACCTACTTTTTAAGAACTTACTCAACTCACAAACATCGTTCCCTCGTTAAGCGGGTGCAAATATACAACGGTTTTTTTATTCTAAACAAACAAAACAAAAAGAATTTTAAAATCTTTTTTCTAACCCTGTATTACACCAAAATTCTTGCAGAACATTCCCGAAAAACCGGACGGCAAAGATACCAACGATTTCTGTTCTGACAAGGAAAAATTAGAAAAAAATCAATAAAAAATAAAACCCAATACCAATTTCAACAACGCAACTGCTCAATACCCTACCCCACAAGGGGTTAGCACAATAAAAAATTTGGCGAAAGCCCAATAAAATAAAAAAACCGTGTCCTTAATATATAGACTACTAATGATAGTTTATTTATGACTCTCGGCAGCCGATGGATTCTTTTTCCACTTATCGCTAAGCTCGAGATATTCAAAATCTAAGGCAGACTCCTGCCCTTCAAGTATTCCAGCTTGGAAAGAACGCTGTAATATGTCTTCAATGAGGTAATCTTCCTGTACGGTTACAGGATCAAAAGTGCGTTTGAGCGAAATATCAAATGCACTCGCGGTTGCATTGTACCAAAACGCCTTCCACCCACTGCGTAATCGCTTAATGAGTTCGAAAGCGGTTTCACCCGTTTGCCGATGAATAAGTTTAATAAGAATCTGACCTTCGGTGCGCGTTAATTTTTTTAATTGAGCCGAAAATTCATTCTCGAGATATTTGTGAATAATCTTAGTGTACTTTTTACGTTGGCGACGAGAGTCAATTTTTTCCAATCGTTCATTAAGCGTTACCAATCGCTCTGCAGCCAATTTGGCATAAGGGTAGACCTTTCTTGTTTTACGACGCAAAATTAAATACCGTCTGCGTTCGGCATTGCTTTCAAATTTTAGTTTTTTAAAAACAATTACTTCTTCTAAACCAATAAAATCACGAGGAATGGTATCGCCCTTAATAATATAGTACTCGTACTCATTACTATCTGGAGATACGATGGTATCCTGCCCTAAAAGCTGTGAGGAAATCCCAAATAAAAATATGGCAATAACTCTTTTTATCATATATGCGCTTACTGCGAAAAGCATACCAAAATTAACGAATTACCATCCTATAACGAAGTTGGATTCTCTTTTAATATGTATTTTTATAAAAAATGAAAAGACATGGCCAAAAAAAGTATACTGACTAAAAAATCTCTCAATTTTCTCGAAAAATACCTCCATCATGCCTCCCCTACCGGTTATGAATGGGATGGGCAAAAATTGTGGATGGACTATCTCAAACCCTATGTAGACGAATTTATTACAGACACCTATGGCACCGCAGTTGCTGTTATTAATCCTGATGCCAAATACAAGGTTGTCATCGAGGGGCATGCCGATGAAATATCATGGTATGTCAACTACATCTCAGACAATGGTTTACTTTATGTAACTCGCAACGGTGGTAGTGACCATCAGATCGCACCTTCTAAAGTGGTAAATATCCATACCGACAAAGGCATTAAAAAAGGGGTATTTGGATGGCCTGCCATACACACCCGTAATAAGTCAAAAGAAGAACCGCCAAAACCGGATAATATTTTTATTGATGTAGGTGCCAAAGATAAGTCTGAGGTAGAACAAATGGGCATTCATATAGGTTGTGTTATCACTTACCCGGATGAGTTTCACATTCTTAATGAAGATAAATTTGTATGCCGCGCCATAGATAATCGAGCTGGAGGATTCATGATAGCCGAAGTCGCGCGTTTGCTACATGAAAATAAAAAGAAGTTACCCTTTGGTCTCTATATTACCAACTCTGTTCAGGAAGAAATTGGACTAAGAGGTGCCCAGATGATTGCCGAGCGTATCAAACCTGATGTGGCCATAGTCACAGACGTAACTCATGACACTACCACCCCTATGATCGATCAAAAGAAACAAGGATCGGCAGCCATAGGTCAGGGCCCTGTAATCGCCTATGCCCCGGCGGTACAACAAAAACTTAGAGATCGCATTACTGAAACGGCCAACAAGCACGACATACCCTTCCAGCGTGCTGCCTTGTCTAGAGCGACCGGGACAGATACCGATGCTTTTGCCTACAGTGGCAGCGGGGTTGCTTCAGCATTGATCTCCTTGCCCTTGCGATACATGCATACCACTGTAGAAATGGTACATCGTGAAGATGTGGAGCATGTGATCCAATTGATCTATCAAACCTTACTTACAATAGAAGAGGGTGAGACTTTTAGTTATTTTGACTAATCTTGATATTATATTTTTGAAAAGCCCAAATCCAGTTTGGGCTTTTTTCAATTCTGGCTATATTGTAGCTTAAAACAGCGAGTGTGGTTTTTAACTCCTTTGGTTTTGGCGTATTTCTACCTGTAGTTTTCCTACTGTATTGGGCGATAGGATCTTCCCGAATCAAATGGCAAAACCTGTTACTCCTTTGTGCTAGTTATTTCTTTTACGGAGTTTGGGATTGGCGCTTCCTCATTCTGATTTTTTCGAGTGCCGCCGTCGATTATCTTGCCGGACGCTGGATTGCGCATTCGCGCAACCTAACTTGCGAGCTTCACGACCAAAGGGAGAGCGAAGCGATAAAACGGTCTCAGGAGAGAAAAGCCGTATACGGCGTCTACTTATCTATTTTTTGGAATCTGGGCGTTCTTTTTTACTTTAAATATGCCAATTTTTTTCTAGACAATTTTAAGGCGCTTTTTAATCTACCTACCCAAACGTTTTCGACTTTGGATGTAATTATTCCTGTGGGATTGAGCTACTATACATTTCAGACCATAAGTTATACTGTTGACGTTTACCAGAGAAAGATTAAGCCCTCAGATAATTTTCTACAATTTATCTGTTTTGTTAGCTTTTTTCCACAGCTGGTAGCGGGACCGATTGAACGAGCTGGCCGCTTACTGCCTCAATTTGCTGCTCGCCGTATTTTTAAGATGAGCGAAGCCAAAGATGGTTTGCGGCGTATACTTTGGGGGCTATTTAAAAAAGTGGTCGTAGCCGATAATCTGGGAGTAGCCGTCTCGGCAATATACGCCCAACCTGAAAATTTTAGCAGCTTGGAGCTTTTATATGCCACCATATTGTTCTTTTTTCAACTTTACTGTGATTTTGCTGGATATACTGATATCGCGGTTGGAACTGCCAAACTCTTTGGCTTTAAGCTTAGCGAAAATTTTAAAATGCCTTATCTGGCCACCAACGTTTCTTCCTTTTGGGATAGATGGCATATATCATTATCCAAATGGGTAAGGGACTACCTATTTATTCCTATCGCCAAGACCAATAAAAAATCTAAGACCTTGCGTTTTTTTGCCTTGATCATCACGATGACGGCCATGGGCCTATGGCACGGAGCAAGCTGGACCTTTGTACTTTTTGGCGTCACTCAGGGTATTGTTATGGCTATAGAAACGCTAAAAGTGGGATTTGGTCCTAGACCCAAAAGTATTCGACAATGGTTGCATCAGTACCCCCTATGGGGTCGTACCCATCTTTATATTCAGATTATTTTGGCAATGATATTTTTTAGAGCACCAGATATAAATGATGCCTGGCTAGTGATACAAGGGCTCTTTAGCGCCCCTGTATGGCAAGATTTTGAGTTGATTATTGGCGCCAAAATTATAGTACTTGCCCTGCTACTCGCTGCCGAATTTCTTACCGCCAAAAAGATGCATCCCTTTGAACACTTAGAGCGTAAACTATCTACACCGCTGCGTTGGGGTGTTTATTACGCCTTCATTTTTGTGATTATTAGGTATGGTGGCCCTCAAGAAACGTTTATATATTTTCAATTTTGATGATTAAAAAGTACTTCATACGCGTCTGTATATTTTTGACCCCTGTGGTAGTTTTCGTAGCTCTGACCGAATACGGAGTACGTCAATTGCCCTCATCGCCTACTATTATTGGCACCTATCTCGAAGAGCATGGGCAGGATATAGAAGTACTTGTCTTGGGGGCGAGTCAACAACAGGCAGCCATCAACCCTGCCTATATGAGCAAAACGACACTCAATTTGGCTTCGGGGCATCAAGACTATTCTGATGATTATGATTTATTAAGTCAATTACATCCTAGGTTGCCAAAATTACAGACAGTTATTCTGGCTATGACCTTTGCCCACTTTGACACTGCTCCCAACCCGGACGAATCATGGAAACACAATACCTATCTCTACCACTATGGCGTAAATGCTTTTGGACGAACAACCTATCTAAAAGATCATTTATTATATCTTAGCAATCCTTCCTTTTATACAACAGCACTACAGAGGGCCTATTTAGAGAATGACAGACCTGTCATCAATTCTTATGGATATCTTGATTATACGACTTCTTCCGCTTTCGCGAAAGCAAACTACGACCCAAAAACTATTGCTGCTATACCCCTAACTATAGAAAAGAAATCAAAACCAAAGGCGGTCAAAGAAAATAGTAAGAGCTTTTGGCAACTACTAGACTATTGTAAAAAAAACGACTTGCAACCACTCATTGTACTAACTCCTGTAACTCAAAAACACTACAAGGCACGCAATTCTAACATGGTCAACACCAGAGATTCGATATTAAGAAGAGCGCGTAGTATGTACCCAGGTCTTAAAGTTTATGACGGCGAGATAGCCTCTCTTGATTACACCCTATTTAATAATCACAATCACCTCAATGCCAAAGGGGCACAACAGTTTACCCAGCAAGTTGATGCTTTTATAAACAAGTTAGATTAAGGCAACCATTTCTTTTCGAAGTTTGGAGCTCTTTTTTCTAAAAAGGCATCTCGTCCTTCTTTGGCCTCATCTGTCATATAGGCCAACCTAGTAGCTTCTCCGGCAAAAACTTGTTGACCTACCATACCATCGTCTGTTAGATTCATCGCAAATTTTAACATCTTAATGGAAGTTGGTGACTTTGCCAATATCTCCTGTGCCCACTCGTAGGCAGTATCCTCAAGCGCGTCGTGAGGAACTACAGCGTTTACCATTCCCATTTCATAAGCTTCCTGAGCCGAATAATTACGCCCTAAAAAGAAGATCTCACGTGCTTTTTTCTGACCAACCATTTTGGCGAGATAGGCAGAACCGTACCCACCGTCAAAACTGGTAACATCAGCATCTGTTTGTTTGAAAAT